>JBGSXK010000677.1:0-4733 GCA_041751455.1 Anaerolineae bacterium | reverse complement strand
GTGCTGGCATTAATTCGTGCAGTTCAGGTGTTTGATGTAGTTTACGCCTTCACCAAAGGCGGCCCCGGCACGGCAACCATGTACATGGTGCAGTATATCTATGATACAGGTTTCGCCAATAACACCAAACAGTACGGGCTGGCTGCGGCGACCTCCGTCGTACTGGCATTGGTGCTGATGATTGTTACACTGTTCCAACTGCGCCTGGGGCGCACCAGCAATCTGTCTTAGGAGGCCGCATGAGCAGCACGACGACCACCCATCCTCAAACTGAACGTAATTTTTTCACGCGTACCAGCGGGCGGATGCGTTTAAATACCGCTGATCTGCTCACTTATCTCTACCTTTCACTGGGAACGCTTTTGATGTTCGGCCCTGTCTTATGGCTGCTGATGTCATCGTTTAAAACTCAGCAGGCTTTGATTCAGTTCCCGCCCACATTTTTGCCGTACCGCCAGGAGATGGTGACTGTTGAAGGTTATGACCAACCGCTGCCTTTATTTAACGCTATCCTGCCTGATGGCACGACCCGGCAGATGGCACAGGTGCGTCGTGTAGGCATTGAAGCGCAGCTGGTAGACCCTGCCGCACCGGATGAAGTCATTGCGATCAACATTAATGATCGTACACCCGTAGAGCAGGTGGTCTTCAGCCTGGATAATTATGTGGAAGGGGTACAGCGATTTAACTTCATCGGCTACCTGGGAAATAGTGTGGTCGTCACGCTGTCTGCAACAGTGATCACGCTGCTGGTCAACAGCATGGCCGCCTTCGCGCTTAGCAAGTACAGATTCCGCGGGCGCGATGCCATTTTTACGCTGACGCTGGCCACGCTGATGATCCCCCTGTCAGTGGTGCTGATTCCCGTATTTCTGGTGATAACAGGTATTGGATGGAACAATAATCTGCTGGGTGTAATTATCCCTGGCGCGGCCACTCCCACCGGGGTATTTCTACTGCGCCAGTACATGCTCACCATTCCTGATGAGCTTATTGAGTCGGCCCGAATTGACGGGGCAAGCGAGTGGCGTATCTACTTGCAGATTATCCTGCCTTTGTCGCGTCCGGCACTGGCGGTACTAGCGATTTTCTCAGTAATGTGGCGCTGGAATGACTTCCTGTGGCCGTTGATTGTCCTCAGTCGTAATGAGTTGTTTACCCTGCAAGTGGGTTTAAATTCATTTCAGGGTGAACTACAAACCCCCTGGAATCTGGTGCTGGCGATGACCGTACTCACCCTGCTGCCGATCACAATTGTGTTCGCTTTCCTACAGCGATTTATCACTACAGGCATCGCTACCACAGGGATGAAATAATGGGCACACTGCTGGTGGGGCAAACCGGCGGCCCTACTGCCGTTATCAATGCCAGCCTTGCCGGGCTGATTACAGAAGCGCGACAACATTCTCAAATCAGCCGCATCTATGGAATGCGCCATGGGCTGGAAGGCTTTTTGCAGGAGCGAATGGTAGACCTGAGCGCGGTACTGAATGAATCGCTGCCGGTGCTGGCGCAAACCCCGGCAGCGGCATTAGGCTCAAGCCGTTACAAGGTAAGTGAAGCGGATTATGAACGCCTTCTGGCACTCTGTCGTCAGCATGATATTCGTTATCTGGCGCTCATCGGCGGTAATGGCACGATGTATGTGTGCCAGCGAGTGAGCGAGTATGCGACAGCGAGTGGTTGTGATCTCGGTGTGATGGGTGTGCCCAAAACCATTGATAACGATCTGGTGCTGACCGACCATACCCCAGGTTATGGCAGCGCCGCGCGTTTTCTGGCGCTGGCTGTACGTGATACCGGGCGTGATCTGGAGGCGATGGTGACTTTTGATGATGTACTTATCCTGGAGACTCTGGGTCGTCATGCTGGCTGGTTGGCTGCTGGTGCGGCGCTGGCGAAAACGGATGAGGATGAAGCGCCGCATCTGGTCTATGTGCCAGAGATTGCCTTTGACGAGCGTCGTTTTCTGGATGAGGTGCAGCGTATTCATAGCCATCTGGGGCGGGTGTTCGTCGTCATTGGTGAGGGCATCAAGGATGCTGAAGGTCAGTTTATCGGCGCACAGAATGCCCCCAGAGATGCGATGGGACGTTTACTCTATTCCGCCTCTACAGGAGCGGCGGCCTACCTGGCAGATTGTGTGCGCGAGCGACTTAATATGCAGGTGCGCTTTCTGCGTCCCGGCCTGATCGGGCGTGATTTTAGCGCCTGTGTCTCGCACACTGACCGGGAAGAAGCCTGGCTTGTGGGCGCTGAAGCGGCCCGACGACTGGCAGCAGGGGAAAGCGGGCACATGGTCACGCTGGAACGCATTTCGGCCAATCCTTATACGTGTACGACGGGGGCCGCGCCTTTAAGCGGTGTCGCCGGAGTTGAAAAGCTGCTGCCGCGCGATTACCTGAATGCAGAGGGCACAATGATCGCATCCGCTTTTTACGAATACGGGCTACCCCTGCTTGGTGAGCCGCTGTCCCCTTTGTTACGTCTGTAAAAGTTGTAGAATAATGCTTGCTGAGCAATAGTTCGATCCCATGCTTATAGCTGATGTCATTTCACCCTAGTGTAGTCGTAAGATCAATGGACTGATGAGGCACAGAAGTTAATATGCTACCTGAAAGCCGGGGGCCGGTAAGGCCACCTAAGATTGTGGTTATTGGCGCGGGCAGCGCCATTTTTGGTTTAGGGTCGCTGGCAACCATGATGCAGTATCCCCGTCTGAAAGGCGCACGACTGGCGCTGGTCGATGTGGACGAGCAGGCATTGGAGACCATGACCCGTCTGGCGCATATCATGAACGAAACATGGGATGCCCAGATGAAGATCACCAGTTCCACTAACCGACGTGATGTACTGCAAGGCGCGGACTTCGTGATTGTGTCGATTCAGGTTGGCCCGCGCGAAACCGTATGGGAGATGGACTGGAAAATCCCGCTGAGGCATGGGGTACGCCAGCCCTATGCGGAAAACGGCGGTCCTGGCGCATTTGCCCATACCGCGCGCAACCTGCCTGTGATTCTGGGCATCGCGCGGGATATGGAAGAGCTGTGCCCGAACGCATGGTACTTTAACCTGACTAACCCGCTCATCCGACTCACATGGGCCGTGCGGCGATACACGAAGATCAAAAAGGTGCTTGGCCTGTGCCATCAACTGCTGTGGGGCTATGCGATGGCCGCCACGATTCTGGCTGACCGCTGGAAGATCGAGATTCCTGACAGTTTCCATGTCCATACCGATGCCGATAATATGCCGCGTTTTATCCCCGTGGCGCGCGCGGCGCTGGAACATCTGGACATTAAAGCCGCAGGGATCAACCATTTTTCATGGGTTTATGACATCCGCGACAAGCACACCGGGGAAGACCTGTACCCGCTGCTGCGTGACCGCTGGTTGCATCATTATCGTAAGGACTTTGAGCCGCTGACACGCGAGATGCTGGAAATCTTCGGTATGATGCCGACCGCGGGTGACAGCCATATGTGCGAGTTCCTGCCGCTGGTGCATGACCAGATCACCAAGCCCTGGGAGAAGTATGACCTGAAGCTGCAAAGCTGGGACGGGAACCGCCGCCGTCGCCAACAGCGTAAAGCGATTGCACAGGCCATCGTCAACGGCGAAATGGACGTGAACGAACTGCGCGATGTCTGGCGACACAACATGCTGGATGAGGGCATCCCGGAGTTGATGGCCGCGATGGTTTATAATGACAATTACTATCATCAGCAGTTAAATATTCCCAACGAGGGACTGCTGATCCCCAACCTGCCCCAGGACGCGATTATTGAAGTGCCGGGCATTGTGTCCGGGATGGGCTTGCAGGGTCTGACTTTTCCGCCGCTGCCGGAGGGCATCGCTGAACTGTGCCGCCGGGAGCTGGCGCTGAGTTCGCTGACGATTGACGCGATTGTGCAGACCGACCGCAACCTGGCGCTGCAAGCGCTACTGCTGGACCCGATGGTGACAGACATCGACACTGCCCGCCGGATTCTGGATGACTTCATGTTTGAGTTCGAAGAATATCTGCCGCAATTTGCGTGAGTTGTGTGGCGGCGGCGGCGGCAGCAAGAAAAAGCGCGGCGGCAACAAGCAAGGGCGTTCCCGCCACTAAGGTTGCCGTCGTCCGCTTTCAGGTTTCTGCCGTCCGCTATGCGCATAAGTTTTTGAACCTCAGCCCGCTCTAAGTCCCTCTCCGCTATGGAGGGAGGGACTTCTATTATAGGTGTTTTGGGGTGGAAAAAGGTGGACAGATGTCCCTATTTTCAGGGATGCGGGGCACCGAGCTAAGGGTAGAAAGCCCTCTCAAGAGGGCTGAGGTGGGCAGCATGGGTGGTGGATAAACGCCGCACGTCACCTGCCGATGTGCCCGATGCTTATTGTACATCGGGATAGTGACGGCAGAGGCTTCCACATCCATCATGGGGGTGTTTATGTTTATGTAAGGTGTTAAGGTTGCCATCCAGTGCAGGGTGGAGGGTGGGTTTTGGCGAATCGGGATTTATCAATTTATAGAAATTATATCAATAACTTAAATAAATTGCACAGCGGATGTAAACATTGTTAGGTCTCAAGGTAATTACTTGGAAACAAATTTGGGTTTTTAGTAATTGAGCTACATTCTTTGATAACCTCATAAGTTACATCAAGTTGATAGACAAGGGAATAAACCTCAGAAAGCAAGTCCTTACTGACTAATTCTTCCATAGATATGGGTTTTTCAGCGTGATGCAAAT
>JBGSXK010000676.1:0-2597 GCA_041751455.1 Anaerolineae bacterium | reverse complement strand
CTGAGACACAGCACATACAAGCCGGGGGCACATCCACCATCACAGCAGGACACACCCTCGGCTTCGCCACCCACAGAACTACGCTAAAACAGACCCACACCGTTGACAAAATTCCTGGCGTTTGTTAGGGTCATCCGGTGCATGGAGGAAAGGGTTTTTCGATGGCGCGTATGATGTCTGTCCTCTGGATAACCTGTCTGTTCCTGGTGTGGAACAGCTCGCATTTACCTGTCAGCGCCGGGCTAATGACGCAGACAGGCAGCGGGCTTGAAACATCCAACACCGCCCGCCTCAAACTGCGCGCTGGCCCAGGGCTGGAATGGGCTATTCTGGGTTATGTGGAAATTGGAGATACACTCTCGCTTAATGGGCGCGCGCCTTACGAAACCCTGTGGGTGCGAGGCACAACTTCCGATGGGCGCTCTGGCTGGATGATTGGTTTGTATTTTACGGCCACTCCCGCGCAGCTAAGCGCGCTGCCTGTGGTCTCCTCAAACGATCCTCTCCCGTCACCTCCCCCTGTAGCCGCCGCACGCACGCCTCAGCCCAACACCGCCCCGCCTGCGGGTTCCAGCGTAATTTCTGGCATCACTGATAACGCACGAGCGATTTTCTTACGGGGTCAGGAACAGGGCAACCGGGCGAATGTCTTCTCAAAAGTCGGCGACAGCATCACCGCCTCACGCTATTTTCTGTTCCCTATTGGATGGGGTCTGCACAACTTAAGGGACTACACGAATTTACAATCAATCATCACCTATTACTCGGCGGCCTCAGCGCGTGACGGAAACAATTCCTTTGCCAATCCTTCGCTGGCCGCTTACGATGGCCTGACCACCAGAGGCGTACTTGATGCCAGCAACGCTTGGTCACAGGTGTGCGAGCCGGGTGAAACCCCGCTGGAATGCGAGTACCGTCTGGTCAGGCCTGCGGTGGCGCTCATTATGCTGGGCACCAATGATGTCGCGCTGCTGTCGCCTGCCGATTATCGCGCTTATCTTGAGCGTGTCGTCCAGATCTCGCTTGATCAGGGGGTCGTGCCGCTGCTGAGCCTGCTCCCCGTGCGGGCAGGATACGAGAGTCAGGTGGTAGCATTTAACCAGATCATCACCGAAACCGCTCGAAATTATCAGATTCCGTTATGGCACTTCCCTTCAGCGCTGGCCGGGCTGGAAAATAACGGCCTGAGCGATGGCATTCACCCATCAGCGCCCGATGGCGGTACAGGGAGCTTTGCCACAGCAGCAGACTTTAGCGCCGATAACCTGCGTTATGGTTATACCGTGCGCAACCTGAGCGCCTTACAGGCCCTGGACACGCTGCGGCGGACAGTCCTCTATTAACGTCCTGATGGGTGCAAGGCTGCGTACCTCGTTGATTTCCCGGCTGCCTTCAGGGGTGGCGCTGGCGTTTATCGTCACGCTGCTGGTATGGCTTTATCTGATCCTCCTGCCTGCCCCGGTTGCTATCCAGGCGCAGGAAGCAGGCGGGCAGGCTTTTTTCTTTGCCAACCGGCGTGTCGTGCTGTTCCCCGGTGATTGTGTCATGCTGCACTGGGCGGTAGAAAATATCGAAGCGGTCTACCTCAATAACCAGCCCCAGGTTGGCACTGGTGAGCAGGCTTTCTGCCTCAACGGCCTCCCGCCCAGCCTGAGGGTCATCTTCCGTGATGGCAGTGAGCAAACCTACCCATTAGATATTGGCGTACTCTCCACCAGCGCGCTGACCGGGGTTTTGCTCACCCTGGCACTTGCGTTAGGAATTCTCTACCGGAGAAGGCTGCTTCAAATCACCCAGCGTCCCCTCCTTGCAGCAGGCATTCTGAGCATATTCATCGGGCTTCTGTATTTCTTCTTTCAGGAAATGCTGCCGCTGACCGAGACAGTGGCCACAGCCAACTGGCTCGTTGCGTCCAGAGCGCTGGCTTCGCTGCTAGGGGCATTTACGCTGCTGATCTTCTTACTGGCGATCCTGTTTGCCCTCAGCCGGGATCGACTACGGGGAGTCCATCCATCCCCGCCACAATCTCCCCCAGCCCACCACCTGATCTGGGGTTGGGGCCTGGGGTTAGCCGCCGCCTTGCTGCTCGTAAGTGGTGTGATCCTGGCTGTTAACCCACGCGGGATGTATTTTGAATCACGCTATGACCCGCACCAGCTCCTGCTGCGCGCCAGCAAAACCGAGGGTTATCACCATCTGGCAGAAGTGCCCGATCTGGTCGTGATGGGATCATCGCGGGCATTTACCCTCTCTCCAGCCTACATTAAGGAGCAGACCGGCCTCAGCACCTATAATATGTCCATCGAGGGGGGAAGGCTTGAGGATGTGCTGATTCAGGTGCGGCAGATGAAGAGTCTGCCCCGCATCCTGCTCATCGAGATTCAGGAGGGACTGCCACGTCAGCCCAATGATATTGCCTTCCGCGCACCGCTGCACTGGATCAGCTATATGACTTTTGACACTGCGCTGCTGACCGTTGAAAAACGGCTGAAAGGGTTGTTGGATTTAAACCAGTTTGCCGAGGCGATTTACATCACCCGTTACGCCGCCCTCTACGAAAGACAGCCGCAGGAGTGGCCTGCTTTTCAATTCAACGG
>JBGSXK010000675.1:0-4031 GCA_041751455.1 Anaerolineae bacterium | reverse complement strand
AATCTCTTTAATCCATTTCTGACGGCGTTCTTCCGTCATTGGGCGCGGGCCTTCCTGTACCACCTCATGCGCTGCCCAGGCCACCAGTTGATCGGGCGCGCCTTTGGTCAGCGAGATATAACGATGAGGCGTGAAGATTTTGTGCCCTTCATCGCTGATAACCTCGTGGATGGTGGTCATCGCCTTGCGTTCACTACTGAAGGGCAGTTCGGCCACACGCGGCAGTTCTTTTTCCAGCGCCTCCCTGGTCAGGCCTGCTTTCTGTGCCGCCACCAGCAGCGCCCCTTCAGTCGTGTCCCCCACCACGCTCAGCATCTCCGTGCCGCTTTTAGGTTCCAGGTGTGCATTGGTCGAAAGCGCAATAGCGCGAATGATCCGCGCCAGGCTCACGTCTTTACCAATATCCTCTACAGCTTCGTCTTGATCACCATTTTCCTGTAGAAATTTTCCTTTGGGTGTATAACCGATGCCACTGATATTAATGTCGGGGTGGTTAGGGAGGGCGATTTCCGTCGCGGTCATCTCGTTCTTGGTCAGTGTCCCTGTTTTGTCCGAGCATATGATGGTCACAGAACCGAGCGTTTCCACAGCAGGAAGTCGCCGGATCAGCGCGTTGCGCCGCACCATCCGGGCTGCCCCCAGGGACAGGCTTATCGTGATGAGCGCGGGTAAACCCTCTGGCACGGCAGCCACCGCCAGGCTGATCGAAGTCAGGAACATCTGCTGGGCAGGGATACCCTGGAGCAGTCCGACAGTGAAGACGAGGACGACCACTACTGCCGCGCCAATGGCGAGAAGCTGCCCCAGGCGGTTTAACCGCTGCTGTAAGGGGGTGATCCCTTGCTCGACCTGGAGCAGCATCGCCGCGATGTTTCCGATTTCCGTCTGCAAGCCGGTTTCGGTGACCACCATCTCACCTCGGCCATAATTGACGGAGGTCCCCATAAAGGCTATGTTGAAGCGATCCCCCACGGCCACATTACCGTTCCCTGTAAGAGGGACGATAGATTTATCCACCGGGGTTGATTCGCCTGTCAGGGGTGATTCGTCAACTTGCAGATTGACCGATTCGATCAGCCGTCCATCTGCCGGAATGCGATCTCCCTCTTCCAGGATGACGATATCCCCCGGCACCAGATCTTCCGCGCTGATCTGGTGAATTTCGCCGCCTCGCCGCACCCGTACCATCGGCACCTGCATCGCACTCAGCGCCGCAAGCGCCTGTTCTGCACGGCGTTCCTGGTAGACCCCCAGCGCGGCATTTAAAACCACAATCAGCAGAATAACGATAACATCTTTGGTATCGCCCAGGAAAAAAGAAATTATCGCCGCGATAATCAGGATAATGACCATCAGGTCGCTGAACTGGGAGAGAATAAGCTTGAGCCAGCCCGTGCCTTCTTCGGCGGGCAGGGCGTTTTTTCCATACTTTTGCCGCCGATTTTCAACTTCACTATCGCTCAGACCGGTTCGACGGTCCGATTCTAAGGACCTGAGCACCTCTTCAACGTCAAGCTTATAAAATTCTGGCATGTTTTGGCTCCTTGCCCGGAATTTCCCACATGAGTAATGCGCTGTTATGGACAATGATACACAGAACGAGGTTTCGGAGTTATAGAGCTTTTAATTCTAGCCACAGGAGAGGGTTGAAAATACCCCTATAAATTAGGGGTTCATGAAGACAATGTCGGGATAGATAGAATTGCCTAACACGCTCTTAACGCTTTTCAAGCAAAACGGCGCAGAAACATCTGCGCCGTTAAAGGTGACGATATGTCAGCCTGAAGCAGGATTACATCATGCTCTGCATGAATTTTTCCAGCGCCTCGCGGGAGGGGCGCAGCTTTTCCTGTGACAGGTAAACCAGTGCCTCATCGGTCAGCCCCAGCGTTTCGCCCAGGGTCGGACGCGGTTCCTCATAATACAGCAGGCCCGTCAGGAACAACTGCTCCCGCTGCGCCTTTTCCAGCACACTGATCGCCTGCCCGCGATCACGCGGGTCATACTGTTCGCTGGTCTTCTGCAGGCGGATGTGTGAACCGTCGTGCATTTCCACCTCGATGATCGTGCCTTCTTCATAATCTTCAACCGTGATTTCCTCGCGCGGGATCACATAATCCGGTGCATAGTAAGCGATATCATGCAGCGCGACCTGGTGTTCCTTGCCGTAAGGATAGCTCTTGGTGGATTCTGGCGAGTTGTTAAACGTCACACACGGGCTGATGATGTCCAGCACGGCAGTGCCCTGATGCCCAATCGCGGCCTTAAGCAGCGCTTGCACCTGCTTGGAGTCACCGGAGAAGCTGCGTGCGACGAAGGTCGCCCCGCTGATGATGGCTTCCAGTGCCAGGTCAATAGGCGGCAGTTCGTTCTTGCCATAATACTTCAGGACCTGGCCTTCGTCCGCAGTGGCCGAGAACTGGCCTTTCGTCAGGCCGTAAACACCATTGTTCTCGATGATATACACCATCGGCACATTACGGCGGATCATGTGCTTATACTGCCCCAGGCCGATGCTGCCGCTGTCACCATCGCCGCTTACGCCGATAGCCGCCAGCGTATGATTGGCCAGCGTGGCCCCGGTAGCTACCGAAGGCATACGCCCATGAATGGCATTAAACGCATGGGAACGTCCCAGGAAATAAGCCGGAGTCTTGCTGGAGCAGCCAATGCCGCTCAACTTGATGATATTGTGCTGTTCCAGACCCAGCTCATACGCAATACTGATGATCTGGTTTGAGATCGAGTCATGCCCGCAGCCAGGGCACAGGGTGCTTTTTGCACCTTTATAGTCTTCGCGGGATAATCCCAGCGGGTTTCCCTTAGCCATGTTATTTATTCTCCTGTTTCAGAATATTCTGGTGCACCCAACGGGGAGTCATGGGCAGGCCGTCACCCAGCGCCAGCGATTTAACATGCGAAACATCCTCTGGCATATCCATACGAATAAGCTGCGCCAGTTGACCATCGAAGTTGTTTTCCACCACGTAAATCCGCTCGTGCTGGTTGATGAAGTTAACGACATCCTGCGACAGCGGCAGCGCGCGGACACGCATGTAATTCGTTGGCACACCATCCGCGTCCAGGCGGTCACGGGCTTCCTGAATAGCAGAGTCATTGGAGCCGAAGGACACAATCCCTACAGCCTTACCGGCTTCGTAATTTACGACAGGCAGCGGAACTTTGGTGCGCGCGTTTTCAAATTTGCGATGCAGGCGCTCCATATTCTTGACCCAGTCATCGCTGCGTTCGCTGTAGGTTGCCATGTCATTGTGGCCTGTCCCACGGGTGAAGTAGGCCGAGCGTGGGTGATCGGTGCCGGGCAGAGTGCGGTAGGTAATACCGTCCTCATCATAATCCCGGTAACGATACCATTCACCTTTTTCAGCGAAGAATTCTTCCAGCCCAATCTTGTCCAGCGTCTTGCCACGATTAAGGGGTTGGTCCGGGTATTCAAACGGGTCGCTCATCCAGTTGTTCATGCCCAGGTCGAGATCGCTGAGGACGAAAACCGGCGTTTGCAGTTCTTCCGCCAGGTCAAACGACTTCCAGCCAAACTCGAAGCATTCCATCATGTTACCCGGCAGCAGGATCACCTGACGGCTGTCGCCATGTCCCAGGAAGTAGGTGAACACCAGGTCGCCCTGGCTGGTGCGGGTGGGCAGGCCCGTGCTTGGCCCCATGCGCGTGATGTCCCAGATCACAATCGGGATCTCCGCGAAGTAAGCCAACCCTGCAAATTCCGCCATCAGGCTGATGCCAGGGCCGCTGGTAGCGGTCAGCGCGCGTGCGCCAGCCCAGCCCGCACCCACGATCATGCCAATCGCGGCGATCTCGTCCTCGGCCTGCACCACAGCGACAGTGCTCTTGCCGGTATCCGGGTCCTTACGCAGTCCCTGGTAGGCGATCACTGAGTCGATCAGGCTGGTGGATGGGGTA
The DNA here is from genome assembly GCA_041751455.1 of Anaerolineae bacterium. Taxonomy (GTDB): domain Bacteria; phylum Chloroflexota; class Anaerolineae; order Aggregatilineales; family Phototrophicaceae; genus JAIOHN01. The sequence continues at coordinate 92 of JBGSXK010000675.1, read as the reverse complement.
ATCGGATACCATGCGACCACATTCACACCGCCAAAAATAGACCCCAACGCCCCTGCTTCATTGCCTGTGATGAGGATTTTGCCCGTTGTTTG
>JBGSXK010000674.1:0-5269 GCA_041751455.1 Anaerolineae bacterium | reverse complement strand
GTGCTGCCGGTAGCGGCCAACCTGCTGGTCAGTTTTGTTCAGTGGAACGGCTTCAACGAGGCAACCTGGGTAGGGTTGGATAACTACGTGCGGTTTTTCACCAACGCGCGCTATATGGAAGTGCTGACGAATACGGTCTTCTTTTCGGTCGTTATCCTGCTGGCGAGTACGGCGGTGGGTTTTCTCATCGCGCTGGCCCTGAATGAGGAAGTAAGAGGGCTAAGCCTGTACCGGACAATGTGGTATATCCCCACGTTGACCTCAGCGGCGGTGATGGCCCAGATTGCAACGATTTTCATTGCGCCGGGCTCCGGGGTAATCAGCAGCGTATTAAAAAGTATAGGAATGCCAGAACTGATCTGGCAGATTGACCCTACCTTTGCGCGCACTTTCATCATCGTCTTTTCGGTGTGGCGCGGGGTAGGAATGTCCATGCTCATTTACCTGGCCGGATTGCAGGGGATTTCGCCGGATGTGATCGACGCGGCAAAGGTGGACGGCGCGTCGGGCTGGAGGATGATCCGGCATATCACGCTGCCGCTGCTGCGGCCTACGACGGTGTTTGTGGTGGTGACAGGCCTTATCAGCGCGTTCCAGATTTTCGAGCCAGTGCTGCTGATTACCAATGGCCAGCCGCGCAATACGACCAATGTCATGATGCTGCAAATTTATAACGATGCGTTCAAGAATCAGAATTTCGGGATGGCCGCCGCCTCGGCCACCATTATGCTGCTGATCCTGTTGTGGGCCAGCCTGATTAATATGCGGCTGCTGCGGGCGACAGCGGTTGAGGAGATTCGGGGAGATTAACCATGCAGATGCAACCGATGCAGCAAGTTCAGATCCTGGGTGAGAAGAAACCCACACGATCTTCACGACCATTGACCTTCAGGCGGATGATGTTGTACTTGTTCCTGATCGTTACCAGCCTCATTATGTTTTACCCGCTGTTGTTTATGCTGGTTGCCAGCTTTACCACCCTGGCCGATTATCAGCAAAGCACCTGGTTTCCCGCACCAAGATCAGTCTATCTGGACAACTGGGTAGAGTTTCTCACCCGTAGAGACCTGCTGATCTGGATCGGGAATACGCTGCTGCGAGTGGGATGGTACATCACTATTCCATCGGCAATTGCGATTTTATGCGGTTATGTGTTTACCCGGCTGCGCTTTCGGGGACGGGATGCCATTTTCATGCTGCTGCTGGCGTCGATGATGGTGCCCGCAGTCGTGTATATTATCCCGACATTTATCGGAATGGCGCGTTTTCCGTTGGTGGGCGGCAATGACATTACCGGGCAGGGCGGGAGTGGTTTTATCAATACCTGGGGGGCACTGCTTCTACCAGGGTTGGTTAACGCCTTCTATATTTTCCTCATGCGGCAGGCGTATATGACGATTCCGCTGGATTATGAAGAGGCCGCACGTGTGGATGGTGCGGGGACGATGCAAATCCTTTGGGAAATTTACGTGCCGCTGCTGCGTCCTGCGCTGGTGGTGATTATTATTCTGCAATTTGTGGTAATCTGGAATGATTATCTGAATCCGCTGGTGTTCGCAGGGGGTAATCAGGAGATAGCGCCGATTGCGTTGGCCGCGCAACGTTTCATCTACACGACTTCGCAGCGCGCGGGACAGGTGGATTATACGCGCATGTTTACGGTTGCGACTGTAGTCACGCTGCCAATTGCGATTGTCTTCCTGTTTTTGCAGCGCTTTTTCGTGCAGGGCGTGGCGGCCTTTGGCGTAAAGGGTTAGCCGGGTGAGTATCCTGGACTCATTTCGAGTGGATCAGCAGGTCGCGCTGGTCACAGGATGTGGCCGGGGCATCGGGCAGGCGATGGCGGTGGCGCTGGCCGAAGCAGGCGCGGATGTCGTGGGGGTATATGTCACGACTTATGAAGATACACAAAAGCAGGTAGAGGGTGTGGGGCGGCGTTTTCTGCCTGTCCAGATCGATCTGGAAAGTGCTTCTGTGGCAGAGCTGCAAGAGCTTGTCGATCAAGCGGTAGGCACGTTGGGGGGACTGGACATCCTGGTGAATAATGCCGGGATCGTGCGACGTACCCCGGCGGTAGACTATCCTGAAGTGGATTGGGATGCGATTCTCCAGATCAACCTGAAATCCGCGTTTTTCCTGGCACAGGCCGCCGGGCGTGTGATGCAGACACAGGGACGGGGTAAGATCATTAATGTGGCCTCGCTGCTGTCCTATCAGGGAGGCATCCTTGTTCCGGCTTATGCCGCCGCGAAACATGGGCTGGCGGGCATTACGAAGGCACTGGCGAATGAGTGGTCGTCACTCAATATTAACGTCAATGCGATTGCGCCGGGTTACATTCGCACAGATAATACTGCTGCGTTGCAAACTGATCCGGCGCGCAGCAAAGCGCTGCTGGATCGTATTCCGGCGGGGCGTTGGGGTGAAGCCGATGACCTCAAAGGTGTAACAGTGTTTCTGGCCTCTGCGGCCTCGGATTACGTACATGGCGCGATGATTCCTGTGGATGGCGGATGGCTGGCGCGATAATTTACGGGCGTTTATCAGAGGTTTAAAGTTCTGTAAGGGGAGGGTCGCAGGCCTTCCCCTTTATTATTGGTGAGAATTTGCGAAGGACAAGCAAATTTATGCCTGCAAAAAAAGGCGCTTCCTGGAACGAGTCGGAAACTTATCGGGATCGCTGGACACTGCGTCCCTGCCGTCGTTTAACGACCCTGGGCGAGATTAACCAGTCACCGAATTACCACACGAATATCGGTTTTACGGCGGACAGTGAATATCTTGTCTTCTGGACAAAACGCGAGGATAAGGGCGCATTTTGCAAAGTGCGGGTGGCGACAGGCGAGATTACACAGCTTACCGAGGCGACAGCCGATTACGGGTTTGATTATCATATACAGGGTGGGCCATATCCACGGATGTGTCTCGCGCCGCGCAGCGGTTGGCTGGTCTATACGCAGGCAAGGAGCTTACGGGCAGTACACCTGGATACACTGGAAGAACGAGTTCTGCTTGATCATATCGAGGGGGAAATTGGTTATCCCAGTGTGTCGTGCGATGAATCCCACGTGATCCTGCCTGTATCTCCTTATCACCCGGAGGTGGCTGCCGGGGAGCGCGTGACGAAAAGCTATTTTGAGCATTTTCCAACCGGGACAGATATGGTTTTGCGGCTGCTGCAAGTCCCCCTGACAGGCGGAAAAGTTGAAATTGCTTATGAAGAACAGGGCTGTCGTTCGTTTCATAGCCCGCATTCACCGGTTGACTCGGACTTGTTGCTGCTAGATCGTGATTTTCCGCCGCATTACTGGGGCGGCAGCGATGGTAAAACGACACGCATCTGGACATTAGACCTCTCTACAGGTCAATTGACCGAACTGCCTTCGCAGGATGGCGGAAATTTTCAGGTTCACTGTGCCTGGACATTCGACGGCGAAGCAGTGGTCTATCATGGACGTAGCCTGAAGGGTGGGGCATTTATTGGTGTATGCGATAAACAGGGGAATACCCTTCAGGAATACGGCTTCTATGATGCCAAAAATTATGGGCATGTGGCGGCCATGGCTGGGCGGCCTGCCATTATTCTGGATGGTGATCTCAGCCCGGATTTGCTCATGTGGGTATATTATGATCGCTCACAGCCGCGCGTTGAGGTGATCGCGCACCATGGTACGGCCTGGGGAACTCTGCCGGGACAGGCGACGCATCCGCACCCGCTGTGCAGCCCGGATGGACGCTGGATTTCGTGGAATGCTGCTCAGCGTGGTCGGTCAGATATGTTTGTGGTGCAGGTATAGAGCTGAACAGGGGCGAGATTAAAGCCCGCCCCTTCAGCAGATTATGTTTACTGAGCGATCACAAACACCGCGGTAGTGCGTGCCGGGATGGTGAATACGCCATCTTTGGCATACGCTGCTGTTTGTACGACAGGGTCGTGGGAAGCAGCCTGTACCGGGTGCAGTGCGAAATCCATCTCTGCCAGGTCATCAGCGGCAAAGGTGATTTCGTTGCTGGATGCATTGAACAGCGTCACAATCATCTCATGAGCCGGGTCAATATCTTCTCCATCGTTCAGGGTCATAACGATCAGGCCGGGGATTTGATCTGGCCCAGTGTTCAGGAATCTCACATTTGCCATGACCTCTTCAGCGGTGTGCAGCCGGAACAACGGCGAACTCTTACGAATTTGCAGCATTTCGCGCAGGTGCATCACAGCATTCATGATATCTTCCTGGCTGGCCTGTAGATCGGGATTAGCGAGCAGCGGGCGCATAATTCCCCAGTCATCCTGGTTTTTATCCGCTACAGGCAGTCCCACGCCGAAATTATTGTGCATGTAGGTGAAGTCCAGCACATTAAACCAGTCGCCGGAATTGTAGCTGTCGCGGTCAAGTGATTTGGAGCGCAGCATATCGTCGCCAGCATGGAAGAAGGGTATGCCCTGGCTGAGCGCGACAATGCTTATGCCGACGTTGTTCATGCGTACCCGATCTGCCATCGAGGCTTCTGCGGCGGCTTTTAACTGGATGGCATCGAACAGTGTTTCGTTATCGTGGGCAGAGATATAAACGATATTTTCCTGCGGGTCGAGTGTGTATCCGGCAGGCTGACCATTGTAATCCACATCCGCGCCCGTGATGGTTTCCCCATCGGCACTAGTCAGGATGTAATCGCGCAGATTGCCCGCCAGCCCCACACGAATCTGGTCTGTATGCAGGAGCAGTCTTGCCACTGGGTCGTCCGTCTGCTGATCAGTGCCATTGGGCTGATCGTACAGCCCGGTAATGAAGCCCTGGAACTGCTTACCACTGAAGGGACCGCCACCGCGCACTGCATCGCGCAGACGATCATTGAATGTGCCGAGGCCTGTTCCGGCCATGTTTAACTGAGTGGCGTTCAGGCCGCGCGCGTTGTTGGCGACTTCGCCAAAGTCCCATCCTTCCCCATAAACATAAATACTCGTGCCGTCTACATCATCTGCCTCCACCGTGAGCGCATCCAGCATCTCGCGCACCTTGATCATATTCTCGACCCTATGATGGCCCATAAGGTCGAAGCGGAAACCATCTACTTTGTAGGCGGTTGCCCAGGTGTGCAGCGAATCCAGCTTGAATTTTTCCATCATGGCGTGTTCGCTGGCGGTGTTCTGGCAGCACGTGCTGGTTTCGACGCGCCCATCTGCGTTTAAACGATGATAGTAACCGGGCACGATTTTATCGAATACGGATTTATCGTTCTGACCACTGGAATTGGTGTGGTTGTAGACCAC
>JBGSXK010000673.1:0-2779 GCA_041751455.1 Anaerolineae bacterium | reverse complement strand
GCCAGAGTTCAGCGCATTTCTCAGCACCTGGGGCTGGGTTGTGTATTATAAAGCCACTGAGGTGCGCGAAAGTAAGGTCTGGGTACAGTGGTCACCCCGTTTACCTGTTTCTGGTAAGTATGAAGTCGCTGTGTTCGTGCCCACGCGTCATGCGACAACCCGTAACGCGCGCTTTAAGGTTCATGGTATAAAAGGACAGGCTGGGGAAACTACCATTGCGGTTGACCAGTCGCGTTATAAAAATCAGTGGGTGACATTGGGAACATTTGAGTTTGATACCAGCGCCTCCAACGCAGGAAACATCTTCCTGAATGATGTGACCCAGGAAAGCGGTTTAGCTATTACGTTTGATGCTATACGCTGGCGGCAGATTATCAACATCGGTGACCCTGGGCAGCAGCCTTACACCGCAGATGGTTATGACTCGCCTGTTGGCACAACAGTGGAGCGGCGTTCTACAAAGGTGTGGCCGGGACAATGGCTTGATGCCAGCCCATTCGGCAAACTGTACTTCGTGGGTACACCCAATGAAGCCTATCACACGGGCGCGGATTTAAACCTGCCGCAAGATGCCGATAAGGGTAAACCAGTCTATGCCTCGGCCAGCGGCGTAGTAATATTTGCCAGTCGTTTGCCTACCTGGGGTAATGTGATCATTATCCGCCATGACCCGCTGAAAAAAAATGGGAAGGTACTCTATGGGCGATATGCCCATGTGGAGCAAATGCTGGTGAATGTGGGGCAGCGTGTGAGCCGTGGTGAGCAGATTGCGGCGGTGGGGAACGCCTTTGGGCAGTGGGCCTATCATCTGCACTTTGACCTTAGCCCAACGACGATCCTGGTGAATGAACCGCAGCACTGGCCGGGGAAAAACCAGCAATCGCTGCTAGCGAACTACATTGACCCACGCCTCTTTATCGAGCAAAATCGGCCCTGAAATTAAATTGTGAACCGTCAGGACACAGAGAAAAAGTGAAAGTCTCTGCGTCCTGGCAAGTTTTTAGAACAATCCCCAATCATCTGCAGCGCCATCTTCCATCATGCTGGGATCCCACATTTCCAGTCCCATCTCAATCGTTGCGGGCAGATCAAGAAAGTTTTGCGCAGTGCGACGTGTTTGCTCCAGCAATTGCGGGGCATAGGGGCAGAAAGGGGTAGTCATAATCATCGTGATGTGCGAACGGTCTTCGTGAACTTCGATATTCCGAATCAGTCCCAATTCAATGATATTCATGCCAATTTCCGGGTCAATCACTGCACGAAGTGCTTCGCGCAGGCCTTCTTCTTTGCTTACGATTTGCTCGCTCATAGATTCCCTCGCATTTGCAATATCCTGCCAGATTATGGCCTGTTTGCATGGTAGCACAAGGGCGAAAATGAGTCAATTTTTATAATATTCATCTGAAATATTGACACTGTTTACGACCCCTGTTATACTGACTTGTGAGTTTAAACCTGCGGGTACACACTAAAGTTAACAGACATTAAACTTCGCTAGGAGGTTTCCCCGGAATGGGTGCAGCACTGGAAATTCGTAACTTACATGCGTCGATAGAAGGCAAGCCAATTCTGCATGGCGTTAACCTGACGATCAGGCAGGGCGAGGTTCATGCCCTGATGGGGCCAAACGGCTCTGGCAAAAGTACGCTGGCAAACGTGTTGATGGGGCATCCAGCGTATGAAGTCACTGAAGGCGAGATTTTATTTGATGAGCAGAATGTACTGGATATGGAGCCTGATGAGCGCAGCCGTGCCGGATTGTTCCTTGCGTTTCAGTACCCAGTCTCCATTCCCGGCGTAACCGTCGCCAATTTTTTGCGCCAGGCGATTAATGCACGTGCTAAGGCCGCAGACCCGGATAGTAAGGGGGTTTCTGTGCCACAGTTTATCCGCATGATGCGAGAGAAGATGAATTACCTCGGCATGGATCACAGCTTTGCCGGGCGCTACCTCAACGAAGGCTTCAGCGGCGGCGAGAAGAAACGCGCTGAAATCCTGCAAATGGCGGTGCTGGAGCCGAAGATCGCTATTCTTGACGAAACCGACTCCGGCCTCGATATTGATGCGCTGCGGATTGTAGCCGAGGGAGTGAACAGCCTGAAGGGGCCAAATCTCGGTACTCTGGTGATTACCCATTACCAGCGCATTCTCAATTACCTGCAACCGCAGTTTGTCCATATTCTATTTGAAGGTCAGATTGTCGAGAACGGTGGCCCTGAACTGGCACTGCAACTGGAAGAACAGGGTTATGATTGGGTACGCAGCAAGCACGGCACCGCAGCGGAATAACCCCCACTACGCTACAGAATTACTCTAGGAGCAGACACATGGCCGATGAAATGGTAAGAAGTGATAAAGAGCTGACGCAGGACGAAGAGCGCCTGCGTGATGTGCGCGGTGGTTATGATGAAACCTACGGCTTTCATTACCCGGATAACTACACCTTTAAGAGCCGCAAGGGACTGGACGCGGAAGTTGTGCGCCAGATCAGCGCGCTCAAAAATGAACCAGAATGGATGACTGACTATCGCCTGAAGGCGCACGACATTTTCCTGAGCAAGCCTATGCCCAATTGGGGCAGCCCGTACTTGGCTGAAATTGACTTCGACAACATTTACTACTTCGTGCGTGCGGCCGATCGCCAGGGGCGCGATTGGGATGATGTGCCGCCAGAGGTCAAAGAGACCTTTGACCGCCTGGGTATACCCGAAGCAGAGCAGAAATTCCTGCAAGGTGTGAGCGCCCAGTACGAATCTGAAGTGGTCTACCACAGCATTCG
>JBGSXK010000672.1:0-4756 GCA_041751455.1 Anaerolineae bacterium | reverse complement strand
CGTAATTTTGAGCCTGAGCCAGGAAGAAAAAAGTCGAGGCGCGGTGAAATCCGTCCTGTCAGAATCTACCCAATCAGCATTATCATGAGTGATCTATCCACGACACTACAACCGCAAAAGGAGAAAGACCATGGCTATACGTGTGGGTATTAACGGTTTTGGGCGCATTGGCCGTCAGGTGCTTAAAGCCCTCAAAGAGCAGTACAAGTCCGATATTGATGTCATCGCTTTTAATGACCTGGGCGATCTGGATACAATGGCGCATTTATTTCGTTACGACTCAAATTATGGGCGTTATCCAGGCACGGTTGAAATCCGGGATGGCGCATTGGTGGTCGATGGCAATGGAATTAAAGCGCTGGCAGAGCGTGACCCGGCATCCCTGCCCTGGGGTGATCTGGGCGTGGATGTAGTAATTGAGAGTACCGGGCATTTCACGGATCGGGATTCCGCCGGGAAACATCTTCAGGCTGGCGCAAAGAAAGTTATCATCTCCGCCCCCGCGAAGGGAGAAGATATTACCATCTGTCTGGGAGTCAATGAAGATCAATATGACCCAACTCAACATCATGTGGTCTCAAATGCCTCCTGCACCACTAACTGTCTTGCCCCGGCAGCAAAGGTGGTTCACGATAATTTCGGCATCATTCGTGGCCTCATGACCACGATTCACAGCTATACCAATGATCAACAGATTCTTGATCTCCCTCATAAAGACCTGCGCCGTGCCCGTGCTGCCGCGCTTAATATGATCCCCACGACTACCGGTGCCGCCAAGGCCGTCTCGCTGGTAATTCCTGACCTCAAGGGCAAGTTCGATGGCTTCGCTGTCCGTGTCCCTACCCCAACAGTTTCACTGGTGGATTTTGTTGCCAATGTGGAGAAATCGACTACAAAGGATGAACTGTTGGCTGCTTTTGATGAAGCCGCCGCCAATCGTATGAAAAATATCCTCGGTGTAGAGCGTGAGCCGCTGGTCTCTATGGATTATAAAGGCGACAGCCGCTCAAGTATCATTGATGCCGATTCCTGCCAGGTTATGGATGGTAACATGGTCAAGGTGGTAAGCTGGTATGATAATGAATGGGGCTATTCCTGCCGTGTGGCTGATCTTACCAGGTTGATTGGCGATCAACTTTAAATCTCACTGCTGAGGTAGTTTATAGGGCGGGGTAAGCACGAGATTGCGCCTCGCCCTTTTTTGTAAAATGGAGAAGGCAATGAACAAGAAAACGATCCGTGACGTGGATTTAGCGGGAAAACGTGTACTTGTAAGAGTGGATTACAATGTTCCGCTGGATGGTGATAGGATCACTGATGACACCCGCATTCGAGCTTCGCTCCCAACACTGAAATACATTCTCGATCAAAAGCCCGGTGCGGTGATTTTATTATCCCACCTGGGCCGGCCAAAAGGTTCACCCGATCCGAAGTTTTCGCTTGCGCCAGTTGCCCCGGCACTCTCAAATCTACTGGGTATAGACGTGCGTTTCGCTGAGGATTGTGTGGGTGCTGTCGCAGACGAAGCTGTGGCAAATTTGCCGGAAGGCGGTGTGCTGCTGTTGGAGAATACCCGCTTCCACAAGGGTGAGGAGCGCAATGACCTCGATCTGGCAGAGCAGCTTGCCCGACACGGAGATATTTTTGTCAACGATGCTTTTGGGTCAGCCCATCGCGCACATTCCTCAACAGTAGGACTTGCTGAGTACCTGCCCGCAGTGGCGGGTTTTCTGATGGAAAAAGAAATTGATTACCTTTCCACAGCTCTGGAAAGCCCTGAACACCCATTTATTGCTATCCTCGGCGGAGCCAAAGTCTCGGACAAAATCGGTGTGATCGAAGCGCTGGTGGAAAAAGTGGACAAGCTGCTGATTGGCGGTGGAATGGCAAACACCTTTTTCAAGGCGCAAGGCCATGCTGTGGGTAAGTCACTGGCCGAAACGGATGTAGTGGATACTGCGAAGGGTCTGCTGCAACGCAGTGGGGGAAAAATCGTATTACCAATAGACGCAGTGATCGGGGAAAACTTCGATAATAACACTGTGACCAAGGTAATCGATGTAGCAGCGGGTGTGCCGAATGATTGGGCGATTTACGATATTGGGCCCAAAACAATCGAAATCTTTAAAGAGGTGCTTACTGGAGCCAGGACTGTGGTCTGGAATGGCCCAATGGGTGTGTTCGAGCTGTCGAATTTTGCTAATGGGACTAATACGCTGGCACAGCTTCTGGCACAGGAAACTGAAAAAGGCGCGGTTACGATTATCGGCGGGGGTGACTCTGCCGCGGCAGTGGAGCAGGCCGGGTTAGCAGATAAAGTCACCCACATTTCCACAGGCGGTGGTGCCAGCCTGGAAATGCTGGAAGGGTTGGATTTACCCGGTGTAACCGCATTGCAAGATAAGTAATCGTCGCAGCACACATTCAAGTTTACAATCTGGAGTAGGCGGTACACTGTGTGCCGCCTCGCTAAAATATGAGGATAACATGCGGAAACCGATTATCGCGGGCAACTGGAAGATGTACAAGACACTGCCGGAGTCCGTCAGCTTTGTCAATGAGCTTGCCCCTGCCCTGGCAGCTTACAATACCGTGGAACGTATCGTTTGCCCTGCTTTTGTAGCGCTGCCTGCTGTTGCCAAAGCGTTGAAAAATACCGGCATTGCTGTGGGTGCGCAAAATGTTCACTGGGATGATCAGGGTGCTTTTACCTCCCAGATTTCCCCTGCAATGCTGCAAGGTATCGTCGAGTATGTCATTATTGGCCACTCAGAATGTCGGGCTTACCTGGGCGAGACCGATGAGATGGTGAACAGAAAGACCAGGGCAGCGCTGGCACACAACCTGAAACCTATTATCGCAGTTGGCGAGAGCCTGACCCAGAATGAGGCAGGCGAAACCGAAGTGGTGGTCAGTGGCCAGGTAAGCGCCGCGTTGAAAGACATCAGTGCGGGCGAGATGGAGCACATCGTGCTGGCATATGAACCTATCTGGGCGATTGGCACAGGTAAAAATGCCAGCGGCGAAATCGCCAACCAGATCATCAGCAGTGCTATTCGTAATACGGTGGCCGAGCTTTATGGTGCGCCTGTGGCCCAGATGGTGCGCATTCAGTATGGCGGCAGCGTCAAGCCAGAGAATATGGCTGAGTATATGTCTCAACCAGATATTGATGGCGCGCTGGTGGGAGGTGCATCACTTAAAGTCGCTGATTTTGTGAAGCTGGTTGAAATCGCCGCCCAGGAGAAAGGCATTTAACACTGGCAGGGGTAGAAGCGCTCATTCCCTGGCTGCTGGCAGCCGGTTTGTTTTATCTGCTGCGTCGCCTGGAGCACTGGCTGCACCAGCATATTTTTAAAGTCGGGTGGCTACTCACTAAGAGCTATCACACCACGACCATTCTTTATTATGCTTTTTTCCTGCCTGGCGTGGTTCTCTATGAATTCAGCTACTGGCTGATGGCAGGGATACTGAATGTGCGTGCCGAGCGTGCCATTCAGATGCCGCAAAAGCAGGAAATCGCCGAGCTGAACCTGAACTTCGTCAAACTACCTAAAAACACGCCACCATTCAAACTAGCGGTCATCACCGCAACTCCCCTGCTGGTAGGATTTGCGTGTGTTTGGTTAATCGCCACCCATATCCTTGACATGACGGGTTTTGTCAGCCGGGTCGGCAGTGGCGGCCTGGCCGATCTCACAGCGGCCTTAAGCGCCCTGACCACCGCCCCGGATTTCTGGCTGTGGATATACCTTGTGTTCACGATCAGCAATACAATGGTCCCCAACCTCAAAGACCTGCGTGGAGCGCGTTTTCTTATCCTGGTTGTGATTGTGGTTATAGGGTTTTTCATTGTTGTAGGTGCTGGCAGTGAAGTCGTTGTGCGTACTTTCGCGGGGTCAGTAGCCGATGCGCTTTATCTGATTGCCAGTATCTTCATGGTGATTATCGGTATCAATCTGTTTATCACGGCAATATTGGGCACTATTGAAGCCCTCATCGAGCGAATTACGGGGGATAGTGCTACCTTTGAAAAAGGCAAACTGATCGCCATGACACGGAAGGAACTGCTTGAACTCAAACGAAAACAGGCAGCACGAGCTTTGCCTGCTGGTCGCCAGCAAACTAAAACGATCGCAGGCGCACCTACAGTCTACAACCTGCCCTTCCCCATCCCCGGCACACCAGAGGCGGAATCCATCACCTATCCTGAAACCCATATCATTGAACCAACGGCGAAACCTGCTGCGCCATCCTTGTTCGATGAACGGCACAAACCGCCAGAAATTGTGACCAGCGGTGCCACTGAAAAACCCATTTTAGAAGCATCGGAAAGCAAACCAGAACTTGCGCTGCCAGAGCCAGATACGGAAATTACCTATAAAGACGCAGATGAAGAATCCGAGTCTGTATGATTAATCCGTGCCAGCACGATCAAGCCGATAGACACGAGGAGCAGCATAGCGCCCAGAGCAATCGCTTTGAACAATTGACTGGTTGTCACCAGTGTTAAAACACCAAAGAAGGCGCAGAAACTGTAATAGGCCAGTACAATCTGCCGCTGACTGAAACCCAGGTCATACAGTCGATAATGCAGATGCTCCCGATCCCCTACTGCTGGATTGCTCCCACGCCGGATACGCTGGATAATTGTCCACGCCACATCAATAATCGGCAGCCCTACAACCAGAAGAATCGCGGCCATCTTTGCCCCACCGATAATGCTCAATGACCCCAGTATATAACCTAAATAATA
>JBGSXK010000671.1:0-6435 GCA_041751455.1 Anaerolineae bacterium | reverse complement strand
GCTTGATTTCGGGGCGGGGTCGAAAGGGTTTAACCGTCGGGCAGTGGAAGTGCTGATGGCGAATACGTCGCCGGGCAGGGCACTGGGGACAGATGCCGAATGGGTAGTGGTGCTGCACCGGGCAGGATTTAAGGTCGAGTCTCTGCTGGTCGATGGCCTGGATTGGGAATCGGCAGACCGTTATGCTGAGCAGGCTGCTGATAGCGAGACACAGCGCCGTGCCGCCGAGGTGTATGATACCCAGGCCAAAAACTGGTCTTATCGCATTGAGACGATTATCGAAACAGTGGAATCCGGCTTGGAAGCTTTGGAACGTCCACTGGTACTGGAATGAACTGGGAAGTCACAACGCTTACAAGGCAGCGAGGAAAGCAGAGAAGATGATTAGCACCGCAAAACAGGGTTTAGAAGCCATCGAAGCGATGTTTGCCGAAGTTCAGGCGGCAAAACGGGCCGCATTTTTGCCCTATTTCCCGATTGGGTATCCAAATTATGCCGAGTCCATTGAAGCAGTAGTTGGCATGGCGCAGGTGGGGGCAGATGGATTTGAGATCGGTATCCCGTTCAGTGATCCGCTGGCTGACGGGCCGACGAACCAGGTGGCAACTCAGATTGCGCTGGAGAATGGCACGACAGTGCGTGACTGCTTACAGGCAGTACGTGAATTACGCGCAAGGGGAGTCACACAGCCGCTGCTGTTGATGGGCTATATCAATCCACTGCTGGCCTACGGAGCGGAGCAGTTTGTGCGTGATGCCAAAGCGGCAGGGGCGGACGGGCTGATTGTGCCGGATTTGCCGTTGGAGGAAGCACATCTTTTCAGCGATACCTGCCAGCAGGAAGGGATGGCACTGGTGTTCTTTCTGGCACCCACGAGCAATGCTGAACGTATCGCACGGGTGGCGGAGAAGGCCAGCGGCTTTATTTACTGCGTGTCGTTGACAGGTGTGACCGGGGCGCGTACCGAACTACCGCCGGATTTGCGTAATTTTATCGGACAGGTACGGGCACATACAGATAAACGACTGGTGCTGGGTTTTGGTATCAGCACTCCGGAGCAGGCACGCATGATGAATGACCTGATGGATGGCTTTATTGTAGGCAGTGCGCTGGTGAAGGCTGGCAAAGAAGGGGCACTCAAGGTACGTGAACTGGCAGCCAATCTGCGGCAGGCATTAGATTAACTCATAAATTCGGCCTGTATAAAATAGACAAGCGCGGTTGTGTAATTTAATCGATTTTCGCGGAGGAAGTTTGACAGCAGATTGAAAAAACGCTATGCTCTGCGCCGTGATCTGAGAATTACGAGATACTGATGCTTACGCACATCAACACCTGCTACCCCTATTTTTATTTTAAGAGCGACATAGAAAAGGGTCGGGCGTTGTCTGCTGCGAGTCGTGTCTGGTAGTTCCGGTAAAAATGGAAATAAAAGGCGCAGGGCAAACGCCCCGCGCCTTTTTTGTTGTCTACCTACAGGGAAGGATGCAGAGTATGACGATGATCATGCGGGGGGTACGAGGAGCGACCACCGTCGCAGAAGACAGCCCGGAGGCGATCTGGGAAGCGACGCGCGAGCTGCTTCTGACGCTGATTGAAACCAATGGAATCGAGGAGGAATATGTGGCCAGCCTTATTTTTACGACTACGCCGGACTTGACCGCAGCTTACCCTGCGAAAGCAGCCCGTGACCTGGGCTGGACACAGACGGCATTAATGGGGTGCCAGGAGATGCTGGTGCCGGGTGGTCTGGGGAAATGTGTTCGTGTGCTGGTTCACTGGAATACCACCCGACGGATGGATGAGATACAACATGTTTTTTTACGCGGGGCGGTGGTGCTGCGCCCCGATATTTCACTCGAAAATAAAATTGATTCTAATGGGAGGCAGTGATTATGATCGTCATCATGCAAGCGGAGGCGAAGGCCAGAGCGGTTTCGGAGGTCATTGCACGGGTTAAGGTCGATGGTTATGAACCGCATCTTTCCGAGAGCGCCGAAGGAGTCATCATTGGGTTAGTGGGGGAAAGTGATACCCCGCTTAACGAGGAAGTCTATCGCGGGATGGAGGGCGTGGTACGAGTCGAGCGAGTGAAAGTGGGTTATAAACTCGCCAGTCGGGCTTTTCACCCGCAGGACTCGTTAGTGCCTTTAAATGGGTCACAGGTGGGCGGCAATAAAGTCGTTGTCATCGCCGGGCCATGTTCGGTGGAAGGGCGCAGTGAGCTTATCGAAGCTGCCTGTGCGGTAAAGGAAGCTGGTGCAACTGCATTACGCGGTGGTGCGTTTAAGCCGCGTACTTCCCCTTACAGCTTCCAGGGATACGGCGAAAAAGGGTTGCAATGGCTGGCTGAAGCACGTGAAGTGACCGGACTACCGATTGTAACCGAAGTCATGGATCCCGCCTTGGTGCCAATGGTCTGCCAGTACGCTGATGTACTGCAAATTGGCGCCCGCAATATGCAGAACTTCACCCTGCTTAATGCAGTGGGCGAGAGCCAGCACACAATTTTGCTCAAGCGGGGTATGAGCAGTACCATAGATGATCTGTTGATGGCCGCGGAATACATCCTGGCTCATGGCAACCGCCGGGTGATGCTCTGCGAGCGCGGGATTCGCACTTTCGAGACCGCCACCCGCAATACTTTCGACCTGAATGCTATTCCAGTCCTCAAGAGCCGCACGCATCTTCCGGTACTGGCCGATCCCAGTCATGGCACAGGCTACCGCGAATTTGTCCCGGCAGTGGCGCGGGCAGCAGTGGCGGCAGGCGCAGATGGTCTGATCGTAGAAGTCCACCCCGACCCAGACAAGGCGCTTTCTGATGGCCGCCAGACGATAGGTATAGATACGCTGAAAGAGATGATGGCACAGGTGCGGTTGATTGCGCAGGCCGTGGGGCGGACAGCCTAGAAACAGGATAATACAGTGATTGTGATACGACAGGCCACGATGAATGATGCAGAAGTGCTTGCAACCTTAAATAGTGAAGTGCAGCAGCTTCATGTCATAGCTCGTCCTGATATATTCAAGCCAGTCGAGAGCACGGCGGCGGCCATCAGTCAGGATTTTCGGGAACGAGTGTTAGCAAAGCCTGAAGGCCAGACTCTTATTCTTGAGGTAGATGGCGAACCGGTCGGCTATGTGTGTGTGCAGGCTGCTGAGCGTCAGGAGACACCTTATGCCTATGGCCGTACTTCCGTGCATATTGACCAGATTGGGGTGAAGGCCAGCCATCAGGGACAGGGATATGGGCGGATGCTGCTGGAAGCGGTTTTTGAGATGGCCCGGCAGCAAAATATAAGGCGTGTTACATTGAGTTCGTGGGCATTTAATAGTACCGCCCACCAGTTTTTTGAGCACAACGGATTTGTAGCTTATACGCTCAACTTCGAAACTTTTTTGGATGATCATAGAAGATAGGCTGGACAGCGTAACCTATGGCAGGTTTTACGGCGCGACACTTAACAGTAGTCGGATTAGGTTTAATGGGTGGGTCGCTGGCGCTGGCGCTGCGCGACTATGCAGAGAAAATTACAGGCGTGGACAGCCACCTGGAAACCAGAGATTATGCCCTGGGGCAGGGATTGGTGGATCATGCCACCGATGATCTGCGCAGTGGGGTGGCTGAGGCGGATGTGGTGATTTTGGCTGCGCCGGTACGTATCATTGCAGAGATGCTGAAGCGGCGTATCGGGTCATATTTGCGGTCGAATACCCTGCTCATTGATATAGGCAGTACAAAGCAGGATATTTGCGCGGCAATGGCGGATTTGCCTATCGGTATCCAGGCTGTTGGCGGGCATCCCATGACTGGTAAGGAGAACAGCGGTATACAGGCCAGTGACGCCACATTGTATAAAGGCAGGCCGTTTGTGTTGTGCCCTACCCGCCGGACAACTCCAGCAGCACGCCTGCGGGCGCTGGCGCTGGTCGAGGCACTGGAGGCGGTGCCAATTGAGATGGATGCCGTACGGCACGATCATGTGGTCGCCGCGATCAGTCATCTGCCTTACTTGCTGAGTGCCGCGCTGGTGGCGACGGTGCAGCGCGAAGGACAGAAAGATGATGCCGTGTGGCAGCTTGCGGCAGGGGGTTTTCGCGATACATCGCGGTTAGCGGGCAGTGACGTGCAGATGATGGGCGATATCCTTAGCACGAATACTCAGGCTGTGGCAACCTTGCTGGCAATGTTTCGGATGCAACTGGCACTGCTGGAGGCTATGTTGATCTCACGGGATGACCAGCACCTGGCTGAGGCATTGGGGCCATTGCGCACAGCCCGTATTGAATGGATGGAACGTTACATGAATGGGGTAGCGAATGGTAACAAATAGTTTCTTGATACGGCCCACCTCTGGGCTGCGCGGCAAAGTGAGTGTGCCAGGCGATAAATCGATCTCACACCGTGCGGTGTTGTTTGGGGCACTGGCCGAAGGGACAACGCAGGTGCGTGGCTGGCTGGCGGCGGGTGATACCGAGGCCTCATTACGCTGCATACAGGCTTTGGGCGTTCCGGTAGAGCGGCACAGCCTCAATGAAATGGTTCTGCACGGCGGCCAACTTCAAAAACCAGATGCGCCGCTGAATTTTGTTAATGCCGGGACGGGAATACGTCTGGCGGCGGGCATTATGGTCGGGCAGCCTTTTGCATGTGTAATGGACGGCAGTGATCAACTGCGCCGCCGTCCGATGAAGCGAATTATTACCCCGCTGCGACTGATGGGTGCGCAGATCGATGGGGTGGATGACCGCGCACCGCTGGCTGTTGAACCTGTACAATTGCGTGGTATTCGTTATGAAATGCCTATGGCAAGCGCACAGGTGAAAAGCGCAGTGCTACTGGCGGCGTTATTCGCGCAGGGAGAAACAACAGTGATTGAACCTGGCCCAGCGCGTGACCATACTGAGCGCATGTTGAGTGCTATGGGCGCGGAGCTGGTGACGGAGGGCAACAGCGTTACACTGCTGCCGGGACGAGCGTTACGGGCACAGAACTTCAGTGTGCCGGGCGATTTTTCGTCTGCGGCATTTCTAATCACAGCGGCCTGTATTGTGCCAGGGAGTGATATCACGATTACCGGTGTCAACCTTAACCCGACGCGCACTGGGCTGTTGGATGTGCTGCTGGAAATGGGCGCGGACATTATCGTGACTGAGACCGGGCTGGAAGCAGGTGAGCCTGCGGGTGATATTCGCGTGCGCCATAGTGTGCTGAAGGGTGCCGAAATCGGTGGTGATGTGGTCGTGCGCATGATTGATGAATTCCCGGTTTTGATGGTCGCCGCACTGCAAGCCGAAGGGCGCACCGTAGTTCGTGACGCACAAGAGCTGCGGGTGAAAGAGACAGATCGACTGTCAGTGATGACCGCTGAACTGCGCAAGCTGGGCGCAGACATTATCGAAACGGAAGACGGATTCATTATTGAGGGTGTGCAGAAACTTATGGGTGCTCAGGTAGACGGCCATGACGATCATCGTGTGGCGATGAGCCTGACAGTGGCAGGGCTGCTGGCCGATGAGCAAACGGTGGTGGATGATGCGAAATGCGCAGGAGACTCTTTTCCAGGTTTTGCCGAAACACTGGCCCAGCTTGGTGGGCAATTGATTGAAGAGGCTGGTGTGGTATAACATGCGCTCATGGGTGATGTTTATCCCAAAAGCAGAGCGGCCTTATTAAAGGTAAGAGCATGACGGAAAAACGAGTCGGTGTTATTGGCTGGCCTGTGGAACACAGTATCAGCCCGGCCATGCACAATGCAGCGTTCAAAGCGCTGGGTTTAAGCGATTGGCGTTACGACCTGTTGCCTATCCCACCGGATATCGTGCGCCAGAGTTTGCGCGCCCTGCGCGATGAAGGGGGGTATACCGGTATTAATGTGACGGTACCCCATAAGCAGGCTGTGATGCCATATGTGAAACCGGATGAGCGGGCGCGGGCGCTGGGCGCGGCGAATACAATTGACTTCCGGGATAACAGCGCCACAAATACGGATGTGGATGGCCTGCTGGATGATCTGGCGGCCCATAATGTGCCCTTGAGTGGAGAGAAAGTGATCATTTTGGGGGCGGGGGGTGCAGCGCGGGCGGCGGTCTATGGGCTGGCAGTGGCAGGAGCAGAAGTGATCGTTGCCAATCGCTCGTTTGAGCGGGCGCAGGTCATGCTGGCAGATTTGGCCATATCGACAGGCATTCGCAGTACATGCTTCAAGCCTCTGAACGAAGCTGCTCAGGAAGACGACATCTCGCTGATCGTGAATTGTACGCCTGTGGGGATGTGGCCGCAAGTGGACGCTTCTCCCTGGCCGGATAATATCGCTTTCCCGCGAGGCATCACAGTTTATGATATGATTTACCGGCCAGAGAAAACTCGTCTGATGGAAAAAGCTGAACGGCAAGCTGGACAGGCAATAGGTGGGTTGGGTATGCTGGTAAG
>JBGSXK010000670.1:0-3610 GCA_041751455.1 Anaerolineae bacterium | reverse complement strand
GCAACCAGAGGGGTTTCTATGAGCACGAATACTCCAGACGTTTCCCCTACCCTACCGGGTTATATTCATCGGGATGATTTTGGTGATGCGTGGCCGTTCACGGTGGATGATGGTGTGCTTGAGTGCCATCCGCCAGACCGGGTTGTATTCATCCATGACGGGGTGACTTATGCGATCAATGGCATGGCGCGGGGCGCGATGATGGCCGGGGAGGGGGATTACGTAGACTTTCGTGAGACGATCTGGCGGGATAATCCAGATGGAAGCACCCCGAAAGTTTATGTAGGCGACATTATCCAGATGGGTTTAGCCCTGTGCCGTGAGGCACGATCCGGGGTGCAGAACCTGGTCGTGGCGACGAATACGGCTGTGCCCACAATTCGAGTAACCGTTACTCCATCGAGCGGGGGGCAGGTTGCCCGGCCTGGGAACTGTGCTACTGCGGTAGCGATGGGACTGAGCGATGTGGAAGCCGGGCGCTGGTCACACCTGGACAGAGATGGTGATGGGGTGGCCTGCTACGGCGATTAGCCAATAAAAAATCCCACTCGCTGGTCTGCCCCAAAGTAGTCAGCGGGTGGGGTTTCGAAATCGAGTGTAGGAGGGTTCCTACGGGCTTCCTGCACCGGGCAACCAAAGAATGGTTGCCGACGCAGCTTAACAACATCATACCGATTTGTCCCTCAGAAAAATGAGGACACTTTACCCATTCAAATATGGGTCAAAAGGGTATGAGGTTTGTCGGGGCGGCGGGATTCGAACCCACGACCTCTTGCACCCCATGCAAGCGCGCTACCGGGCTGCGCCACGCCCCGTAAAATCAAAATTAAGTATAGCCGAGAGCAAATAGACTGGCAAGAGGCAATGACACATACTTTTTTGTCAGGGTATTGTGTGAGGTTCAGGGGAGTAGTTGCTTGAGAACCAGAGGCTTCATATACTAGAAATTGAAGCCATTATGTGATGTGCAGGTGTTCTTGCCTACATAGGTAAAAAGAGGATATATGGTTAGCAATGGGATGACAGGGTTCAGGCTTACAGCACTGGCCACCTGCGCGGGTTGAGCAGCTAAACTCGGTCCTGGTGACCTGGCGCAAGTTTTGCGACCGCTGACAGGTATTTTCTCAACTGAAGACTATCCCGCCTTATTGGTGGGGCTGGTCGCGCCGGATGACGCGGCAGTCTATCGCATCAGCGATGAGCAGGCGATTATCTCTACGACGGATTTTTTTCCGCCAGTGGTTGATGATCCCTATGCGTTTGGCGCGATTGCAGCGGCCAATGCATTGAGTGATGTTTACGCTGTAGGAGGAGAGCCGCTGATGGCAATTAATCTGGTGGCTTATCCCGATGGGTTGGGTTTAGACATTTTGACAGAAATCCTGCGTGGTGGCGCAGAGAAAGTGCGTGAGGCGGGCGCGGTGATCGCTGGTGGACACACTGTCACCGATAAGGAGCCAAAATATGGCCTGGCCGTGACTGGTCGTGTGCATCCTGACCTGATCCTGACCAAAGGTGGCGCGCTGCCGGGGGATGTGCTGGTGTTGACAAAACCCTTAGGAACAGGGGTTATTACCACCGCGCTCAAACGCGATCTTGCACAGGGTGGGGATATCGAGGCCGCAGTGGTCAGCATGAGCCGCTTGAATCGAGAAGCGTCACGTCTGGCACAGGCTTTTGCCGCCCACGCTATGACGGATGTTACTGGTTATGGCCTCCTGGGACATGGTCATGAAATGGCACATCTGGGTTATGTGGATTTTGAGATAAGCTGTTCGGCTGTACACTGGCTGCCAGGAGCGGAAGACTATGCAGGGCAGGACATTTTTCCTGGCGGCATGAGCCGCAATCGAGAATATTTTGGTGAGTGGATCGTTTTTGAAGATGCCGTGCCGGAAGTAAAACGTAAATTATTGTTTGATCCACAGACCTCTGGAGGTTTACTTATGGCTGTTGCGCCCCAGCAGGCAGAAGCGTTATTGCAGGCGCTGGCTGATGCTGGCGAAAACGCCAGTTTGATCGGCGTAGTTCAGCCGGGGGATGGCCATATCAGAGTAGTGGCGTGAATGTTGTAATCGATAATTACCTTTTGGGGAGAAAACAGAGATGCCAGAGGAGCCGAAACATACCTACGGGCATGCCACAAATTTATTTGTCAGCCGTAAGATGAGCGGGGAATCCCTGGTGATTGGCGGTATTGCCGAAGATTCTTCGCGCTGGACACGAGTGCTTTCGGCGCGTGCGGCGCAAATGTTATGGTTTCATCTGACGCGTCTTCTGTTCCCGGAGAAGTCGGATATGGTGACCGCGCTGGTTTCGACTGCCCCCCTACGCAGTGATGCACTGCCGACCATTACCACCCATATGACTGTAGACCCGATAGAAGGTGGTGGATTTGAAGTTGTGGGATGGATAGGCGACCAGAACTGGTGGGTGCGCATGAGTGATTACGAAGCACGCCGCTTCTGGACAGCTCTCGATATTGCGTTATACCCGGTGGGCTGGCAGGGAGCCAAGTCTCGTACACAGCAGTGATGATCCTCATAATCATAACATGGAGGTGACGGGGCAGGGGTTTCCTGCCTCGTTTTGCTTAAGAACAAAAACTGAACTAACATCAAATGGAAACCCAACGAAAAGATAGTTCAACCTTTACTTAGAAACAGGAGGTGTGTGTATGGGTTCATTCCCCCCCCCCGTGCCCAAACCAGCGAATGCTGGTGAAGGCAAGGTTGCCCTTGCCGATACCAAGCTGGCTTATATGAATATTCGTAATGGGCCAGGGACAAATTATCAGGATATTGGCGATATTTATGATAACTCAGTCGTGACCTACTTCCCTGCGACCCGCCGAGGTGATTGGGTCTGGTTGGAGCAGCAGCAGCTTGTAGGCTGGGTCTCGACTACTGTCGTCACCTTTGAAGATGTAAAACCTGAACCACCTCCAGTCCCCACTGATCCCACACCGTATGATGGTAAAGTGGCGATCTGGCACTGGAAAGGCGATGTCGTTCCTGAAAACTCGATTGAAGATCTGGCTGCGAACCTGAAGCGCACCGCACCTTACGTGACTGATCTTTTTGTTAAAACAAATGATTATACCGCCAGTGCTGGCGCACGCTGGCAGGGGCATTGGGACACTAAACGGGCACTGGCAATTGATGGGCCAGACAGTATCGACAGATGGGTACAAGTTCTGGGGCGCTATGGTATTGGTTTTCATGCCTGGTGTGTGCCACGTGGTCTGAATGTGATCGGGGAAACGGATTTAATTATTCAGGCTTGCCAGCGCCCCGGTGTAAAGTCAATGATCCTGGATGTAGAACCATATGAGGGTTTCTGGTCTGCTGGGCGTGACGGTGTGCGGCCTTTTATGACACGTATCCGCCGCGCGATACCGGGTTCGTTTCACATTGGCCTGTCGATAGACCCACGCCCACAGCATTACGCGACGGTTTTCCCCCAGGAATGGTTTCCTTTTGTCAACAGTGTTCACCCCCAAAGTTATTGGGCAACCTTCCGCCGTACCCCGGAAAATGTACTGGAGGAGGTTTATCGGGTGTGGGGCGGGTTTGGCCGTCCGATAGTCCCCGTTTTGCAGGGTAACGCA
>JBGSXK010000669.1:0-1751 GCA_041751455.1 Anaerolineae bacterium | reverse complement strand
CACATCATTGTTGCTACCGCCGATCAGGAACTCAGTCGCTATGATATTGAAAGCCTGCGGCGCGGTTATTCGCACTTTACTGGCCTGCCTTATGATGACCAGGTGAAGCGTTACCTGGCCGTAAACGGCGAAGATGATCCGCGTTACAACGACTTGCTACGTGTGTTGTTTCTGACAGGTCAGAACTCAGATTTTGACCTGATGTGGAGCACCCTGTTCACTCAAAACGAGATGGATGGCAATACGACTTATACTAACACTGTTAAAAACTTCTTGAATCATGTCTCCAAAGTGAGTCCTTACGAGCAGCGGGTGCTGGTGGCCGGGCATATTGGCGTGAAAAACGGTTATTATCCTGTGGGCTCACAGCAGCTTCGGATGGCGAGCTATACTCATGCCTATCCTAAACGTGCCGGGCGTTATCTGCTGCTGGACTGTGCTAAAGCTGTTCACACAGCGGCTGATCTGATTCCCAGCGTGCATCCGGTTTTTCCGGAAGACGCACTCGATGGAGCCAGAGTGGTTGCTACTCCAGGCGTGACCCGTTAAAGTCCGGTCGCCCCAGCAGGAACTGCTGGATATCCAGCACGCTGCGGCCTGCCATTTGCAGTCGTGTCGGATAAAACAAGCCTGCTCCAGTGCCGATGGCAATCTTATTGTGTTGCTGCACGACCAAACCCGACTCTGCAATACCCTGGCCCACACTGCCGCTCAGGATTTTAAGCGGCTGGTTCTCCCATAAGGTATAGGTTCCGGGCCAGGGTGTAAAAGCCCGTACCAGTCGTTCAATCTCCTCGGCAGGCTGCTGCCAGTCAATATACCCATCCTCTTTTTGAATTTGCGGCGTATAGGTGACACGTGACTCGTCCTGTGCCTGCGGCTGAATCGTACCATCCAGATAACCCGGTAGGGTTTCGATCAACAGTTCTCCTCCAATCTTTGACAGCCTGTCATGCAGTGATTGCCCAGTCTCCTGTGGACTAATGGGAATAGCACGACACGTGAGCATAGGACCAGTATCCAGCCCGGCATCCATTTTCATGATTGTCACCCCACTTTCACTATCCCCGGCGCGGATGGCTGCCTGAATGGGGGCCGCGCCACGCCACCGCGGAAGCAGCGAAGCATGGATATTGAGTGAACCCTGTGGAGGTATATCCAGCACGGCCTGGGGTAGAATCTGGCCGAAGGCGGCCACCACATAGACATCGGGGGACCACTGGTACAGTGTCTCAACTGCCTCCGGACGACGGATTTTCTCTGGTTGGAACACAGGCAGGCCGTGTTGGAGCGCAAGCTGCTTGATGGGTGATTGCTGAAGCTGGCGATTGCGCCCTGCAGGGCGGTCTGGCTGTGTCACGACTCCCAGCACATCATGATGCGTAATGAGCAGTTGCAGCGCGGGTACGGCAAAATCCGGCGTACCCATAAAGACGATTTTTGCCACGATAGCACCCTCTTGTAATGGTTCTGTTGGTGATAGCGAAGGGTGGTTTGACCTTCACAGTCAGACCAGTTGTTGAAAAGCTGAACAGGCAAAAGCTTATGAACGCTTGTGCGCATCAAGACAGCGTGATAGTATCTTTTTTCTGAACTGCCTAATTGTAGATTGAATATAACACGATGTCCACGCTGCCGAAACAATGGTTCATCCGGCCACAGGCTGCACCGGGGGTGCTGCGGCATTACCGCGACATGAGTCCGGTGCTGGCGCAGGTGCTTTACAATCGTGGTTTTACCGACCCCACCCT
>JBGSXK010000668.1:0-1927 GCA_041751455.1 Anaerolineae bacterium | reverse complement strand
GAGAATATCCGAAGGCGCAGCACGCACCCGCTGGTATGGGTCATAGGGGGCGATCAGTGGAGCAACCAGCGCGACCAGAATCACGCTCAGCAGCATTACCGCGCCGACCATGCCCAGCGGCTTGCGAACAAATAACCTGACATAATTCACGGAGGATTATCCCACTTTCACACGCGGGTCAAGGACGGAATACAGAATATCCGCCAGCAGGTTCGCCAGGATGACGCTCACCGCCAACAGCAGGAATGCCCCTTGCAGCACAGGGTAATCCTGCCGGGAAACCGAATCGTAAATCAGGCGGCCAATACCCGGCCATGAAAACACAGTTTCCACCTGGATGGCACCGCCGACGGTATAGCCTAACGTCAGCGCAATGAGTGTGACCATAGGCAGCATGGCGTTTTTCAGGGCATGATCGCGCAAAATCTGGATGCTGCTCAAGCCTTTGGCCTTAGCGGTTAAGATATAATCCTCGGAGAGGATCTCGACCACGCTGCTGCGCATAATCATCATGTAACCACTGGCGTTCACAATCGCCAGCGTGATGGTCGGCAGTATCAAATGCTTGCTCACATCGAGCCAGTAATCCAGCGTGCCCGGCTGTGCATAGCCCGGCGTGAGCATCCCGCCGGTTGGCAAAATGCCGCGCGCCACAATCAATAGAATGATGCCCAGGAAAAAGGTGGGCAGCGCCCATGTCAGCAGACCCAGAATCAGTGTGGCGGTGTCGATGCGTGTCCCACGCTTCCAGGCTGCCACCAGCCCGGCGACCAGGCCAAATACAATCGCCAGCGTCTCGCCGCTGAATACCAGCAGCACTGTCCGCCAGACACGCTCCCCTAACAGCACGCTGACTTCCTGCCGGTTGGCAAATGAGACCCCGAGATTGCCCTGTGCGAGGCTGCGGATATAGGCAGTAAACTGGCTGTCGAAAGCCCTCATGATATTGCCTGTCGCCAGCGCCTCCGTATCGACAAAAACCGGCTTATCCAGGCCGAACTGCACACGAATCTGCTCTTGCGCAGCACGAGTCAGGCGGGGGTTGCGAAACAGCAACCTGACCGGGTCGCCGGGTAGTATGCGAAACAAAAAAAAGTTAAAAACGACCACTACACATAAGGTAATGATGGCGAAAATCACCTTCCGGGGGACATAGCCAATATTCAGCATATTTGTACAGATACTCCATAGGGCTTGCATCCTGCCCCATCATCGGGACAGGATGCGGCCTGACTGTCAACAGCGTTTATCAATCGCCCCGGCTATGGAGATGTGACAGCAAACCCGTTGAATAATGCCCAGCTTAAGGGTTGGCTCGCCAGTTCCGGTGAGAACACGAAGCGGTCGCTGCGGTAGGCTGTGATGGATTGTGGATAGACTACCGGCACATAGGGCAGGTCTTCATGGAGCATTTGCTGCATCTTCCAGATGGTCTCACGGCGTTGTTCGGCGTCTACTGCGACGGACTGTGCCTGATAGAGCGCATCATATTCCGGGTTGCAGTAGCCGCTGTCGCTCCAGCCACCATCAGCCGTTTCAGCGCAGGTAAAGATGCTCAGGCTGAAACCGGGATCAGGATCGAAGATCCAGCCCCAGTAAATCAGGTCATTGTCGTAATCGATCTGAAGGGCGATCAGGCTGTCATCGGCGAGGACAACAGGCGGTGCGGAAATACCAATCGCTGCCAGATCATCGGCAATTAACTCGATGATACGCGCGTAGTAGGCATCGCTGTCGGGGGCATAGAGGCGGTATTCCAGTGGTGTGCCATCGCTGTATTCGCGGATGCCATCGCCATCGTTATCGAGATAACCCGCCTCGTCCAGCAGGCGGTTGGCCTCATCGAGATCATAGGCGAAGTCTTCGATCTCGCTGTTGTGGAAGTCGCCCATTGCGATGGGCAGGATCGTGGTGGCGATCTCGGCAT
>JBGSXK010000667.1:0-3616 GCA_041751455.1 Anaerolineae bacterium | reverse complement strand
CGTTTCAGGCGCGGCAGGCGTTTACTGATTTCGGTGACTGTCTGACGATGATTCATCGTGCCTGTTCTCCCTGTTTTGCCGTGAAAATCGGCTGAACGAACGTGATGCAGATTGAGAACGCATCCCGGTCACGGGTGCGTTCGGTGGGTGCGGCAAACCGCGTCCACAAGTGCGGCGGAACTCCTGCACCGCCGCACTCATGCAGGGGCGTCAGCCGCGGCATCAGCCCCCACGGCGCATGAGGGGCGAGCGGATTTAGCTCGCTGGCGACGGGGAGATGGTCAATTTGGACACACACTCCCCATCCCCGTCGCCCGAAGTCGCAGCGTCGAGGCGCTGCGACCCGCATGGCACAACCATGCGCCGCTTTTTGCTTTGATGTCCTACACTGCCTGATTAATCGTTGCATCTATCACCTCCTCACCACTGGGAACGTTTCATCCGTCGCGCCCGGCGGTCACTATCGTTGTCTGACAGGGCGGGTTCAGTCGCAGGTACGACAGCGCCGTTGGCAGGTGATCTGGCTGTCGGCGACATGGCAATCCCGGCTGCACCATTGGCTGTCACATGCTGCACCAGCCGTTCCAGATAGCCCGGCATCTCATTCAGTGCGTCTCGTATCCATAAGGTGTCCTGTCTGACTTCCAGCAGTTCCGGGATGGTCAGCAGTTTGTTTCGGCGCGGCTGCTTCCCCAGATATGCCCGGATCAGGTCGCGTAACGCATCGCTGCGCTCCCCGTCATCAATCCCTTCCCACCAGTCCAAGATGTTGCCGTCGGTGTCCTCGAATACTTTGAACGTAATCATCCGGTAGCGGCGTTTGCTCGTTTTGCGCTTTGCCATTTTTCTCTCCTCTGAGTGGGTCTTACCCGTATCACCCATTGGGCTGACCAGTAAGACCCGCCTCGATACCGAAACTATCACTTCCGTGCGCTGAAATGGGCGTAATGCAGATAGCCTCGAGCGTTCGCCATCTGCGCGTCCGGCACCAGCTTCGTCTGCGGATAGGCTTCGACCACCTGCTCATACACCAGTTCTGCGCCACCGCCGGACAGGTAAATCACGTCTACCGTCGTGCCGCGCTGCCACTTCTCCGACAGCAGATTCAGGGTCGCACTGCGGAGCGGAGCGAGTGCCTCCTCAACCTCATGGCTGTAATCCACTGGCTTGCCGCTGGCGGTGAATATCCCGGTTCGCAGCACCTGCTCAACGATCTTGTGGGGCATCTTCTCGCGGTAATCCCGTTCCAGCATGGCGGCAATGCGCTCCTGCGCGGTGTAGACACCACTCTCGACACTGCCACTTTCCGCGTCTACGAAGTCGCCATCGTCATCCAAAATGATGTCTACCGTGTACGTGCCTACATCCACTACTCCCGTCCGCATGTAGGTGTGGTAGACGTTGATCTCGCCCTGCTCGGTGAGCATCATGGCATACGCCGAACCATACGGCTGCGGCATGACCATCACTTCGGTCACGTTGGCGATAACCTCGGCAGAATCGGTTTTGATGAGATGCTGCCCCTGAAGCGCCTGCTTGAGTCCACCCGCATCCCGCATATGATCCACCGGTAAGCCGCTGCACAACCGCAGATGGATGACATCCCGTCCCGACACCCCCTGCGCCAGCTTGCCAATCGCCGCTTTCGCCAGCCGGAGACGGAAGGTGTTGCCCATCGTCTTTTCGTTGGCGGTGCGCCCGCGCAAACGCAGCAGTTCGCCGGGGGGAAGCTGTGCCAGCGCCAGATCACCGACAAACCAGGTCGAGCCGTCTTCATCCGTCAGTTGGTCGCCGGGATATTTGGCTGCCAGTGCCTCCTGCTGGAACTTGATTTCACGGGCATGACCCGCCACCGAAGGAAAAGCAATTGCGGTCTGATCCGTCACGACTTTGGTGACACCGTAACCGATGTCCAGTCCAACTGTGAGGATGCCGCCCGACGTAATCGCGTATTCTGATTTGTTCTTGTCTGTTTTCTGCTTGCTCATGTCTCCGCTTCCTTATAAATGGGAATCGCAAATTGCCAGCGCCGTTAATCGGCGCTGGTTTTTCCCGTTCCGGTGCGCTTAAAAACCCGCGCCACCTCGCCGGGATCGAATGGGACTAAATTCGGTTGAGTATCGGTCTTCTGATGCGGTAAGATCATAGATGATGTATGGGCACTGTCGCAGCTTGCCATACTCATTGGATTTCCTTGTACTTCAAACTCGATAAATTGATATACGATAGGGACTGTAAGGTAGATTGAGCCATGTGGAAGCATTATTATAACGTTGCCTCCCTGACAGAAGCGCTGGAACTGCTGGCTGAACACCGGGAACGAGCGCGGGTCATTGCCGGGGGGACGGATATTCTCATCGAGATGGAACGTCACCTGCGTCCGGGTGTTGAGGTGCTGGTCGATATTTCGCGCATTCCAGGGCTGGCTGAAATCAGCTTTCTGGGTGATCAATTCTGGCTGGGGCCATTGGTGACGCATAATCATGTAGTGGACAGCCGCCTGCTGGTAAGCCGAGCGCTGCCGCTGGCACAGGCCTGCTGGGAAGTGGGCGCGCCGCAAATCCGCAACCGGGCGACCATCGCAGGCAACCTGATTACAGCTTCCCCGGCCAACGACACGATCACCCCGCTGCTGGCGCTGAATGCCGAGGTTACGCTTTCATCGCTGGAAGGCGAGCGTACCGTGCCGCTGGCAGCATTTTACAGTGGGCTGCGCCGCACAGTGATGCGCCCGGATGAACTGCTCACGGCGATCACGTTCCCGGCGCTGGCGGCCAATGAGCGCGGTATTTTTCTCAAGCTGGGGCTGCGGCGGACGCAGGCCATTGCAGTCATAAATGTGGCGGTGGTGCTGACTTTCGAGGGGGACATAGTGCGGCGGGCGGCGATTACACTGGGCAGTGTTGCGCCGACTGTGATTCATGCGTCAACGGCAGAAGAAGCCCTGGCGGGCAAACGCCTCTCACCAGAAAACATTGCGCAGGCGGCACGACTGGCGGCGCTCACACCCACGCCGATTGATGATGTGCGTGGCAGCGCCGAATATCGTACCGAGATGGTGCGGGTGCTGGTGGGGCGGGCGCTGCGGGCGCTGGCGGCCAATACACAGGGCGACGAGTGGCCCAAACACCCACCGATGTTGTGGGGGGCGGCACACGCACAGCCGGGCACCCACCCTAGTGTTCATCATGATCCCAGCCAGCCGATTGAAACTATTCTTAACGGCCAAGCCGTCACCCTCCCCAGCGGGCAGGATAAGACGCTGCTGCGCCTGCTGCGAGAAGATGCAGGGCTGCCGGGCACAAAAGAGGGCTGTGCTGAAGGCGAGTGTGGAGCATGTACTGTGTTTCTGGATGGCGCGGCAGTGATGGCCTGTATGGTGGCTGGGCCACGCGCGCATGGGGCGGAGATTATCACGGTGGAGGGGCTGCGGCAGGACGGAAGGCTGCACCCCATTCAGCAGGCATTTATCGAACAGGGGGCGGTGCAGTGTGGTTACTGCACACCGGGGTTTTTAATGGCCGGGGCAAAACTCCTGGAAGAATATCCCCAGCCCACACAGGAGCAGATTCAGCAAAGTATCACAGGTAATCTGTGCCGCTGCACCGGTTATTAC
>JBGSXK010000666.1:0-1995 GCA_041751455.1 Anaerolineae bacterium | reverse complement strand
ATCGTTTTCCAGTTGATGATCGGGAGCGTGGTTATATTGATGGCTATTTACAGGGATGGGGGGTTCGCGCACAGGATCGCCTGGTATGTATTCATCCCGGCTCTGGTACATGGGTCAAACACTGGCAAGAAGAGAAATGGGCTGTTGTAGCAGATACCCTTGCCGACCAGTTAGATGCAACCATTATCTTCAGTGGGGGTGATCATGAGCTGCATCTGGTCAAGCGCATCGCCAGCCACATGAAAAATCCCTTTTGCATCATCGCTGGTGAGACGCATGTGGGACAGTTAGCTGCGCTGTTCGCGCGGGCGCAGGTCGTTCTTGGCCCGGATAGCGGCCCACTGCATCTGGCAGCCGCAGTGGGCACTCCTACGGTCACGCTTTATGGACCGGCAGATCCGGTAGAATTTGGCCCCTGGGGTGCGAAGGAAAAACACTATATTGTCACCGCCAATATTGGCTGCCGCCCCTGCCGGATTATCGACTGGGCAGGCGACGAGCCAGAATATCATCCCTGTATGCGTGAAATCAGCATCGCGCAGGTGCTGGATGCTGCTCGGCGCGCAGTGAGCAGCTCCTAGTCGGGGATAACCACGTGTTCGAGGTCAGGCTCGGAAGGCGGGAACTGTGGGTTCATCTCCTCAAGGGCTTGTACAATAGTGCGAGTAATGACCAGGTTGCGATACCATTTACGATTTGCCGGGATAATGTGCCAGGGTGCATAATCGGTGTTACAACGGGTGATCGCGTCCTCGTAGGCCTGCATATAGTCATCCCATTGTTCACGCACAGGCAAATCCCCCTTCGAGAATTTCCAGTGTTTCTCCGGCAGATCCAGGCGCTCCTGTAAACGTTCTTTTTGTTCAGCCTTGCTGATATGCAGAAAAAACTTAAGGATACGGGTGCCGCTGTCCGCCAGCAGCCACTCAAAATGATTGATGTGGTCATAGCGCTTATGCCATGTTTCTTCGTTAACCAGCTTATTCACCCTTACCACCAACACATCCTCGTAATGGCTGCGGTTGAAAATACCAATATAACCTTTGGGTGGCACATGATGGTGAACACGCCACAGGAAATCATGCGAGAGTTCAAGTGGAGAAGGAACTTTAAAGTTGGTGACACGTATCCCTTGCGGATTTATTGAGTCGAAAACCTTCTTGATCGCGCCATCTTTCCCACCCGCATCCATTGCCTGCAAAACGACCAGAAGCGATTGTTTACCCTCGGCATACAGGCGCTCCTGGAGCATGGTTAATCGCTCTTCCAGCGCTTTTTCTTCTTTCCTGGCTTTATTCTTGTCGTAATTACCATGATAATCAGGGTCATAATCTGCCAGGACAATTTTACGGCCAGGCGCAGGACGGAGAGGTTGATCTGCCATCATCTCATACTCAGTTCTCGTTTGTTTCCGGTGGGCGTGGGCTCACGGTGCGTGTGACCTCATGACGGTATGTCACCATGCCAGGGCCAGCACCTTTGATTTTTTTAACGTATTTACATTCTGTGACATCCACAAGCACTTTGCCTTCACCACGCAGTGTGCTGTAATAAGCAGCGGCCTCTGCAGCGTGTTCAACGACCGCATCGGGGATCACCCGGCCATCAAACTTAATTACGACATGCGCCCCTGGCACATCACGCGCATGAAGCCACAGGTCTGACCCACCACCTTTATCAAACGTCACCTGTTCATTCTGGCGGCTGTTCCGTCCGATCCAGAGGACAAATCCATCTTTGGTGACAATCCTCAGCGGCGCACTTTTCCCACCGCCGATGCGCCCGGCGCGTTTCCCACGCCAATAACCTTTAGATTGTAAGGCCTGTTGCACCTCATCAATATCCGGCCAGTTGCCTGCCATCTCCAGGTCCATTTTGAGCTGTTCCAGATAAGCGACCTCCGCCCGTGTCTCTGCTACCAGACGTGGCACATCTTCCAGGGCACGTTTCGCCTTGTCATAACGGGCAAAATAACGCTGGGCATTTTCCAGAGGC
>JBGSXK010000665.1:0-3695 GCA_041751455.1 Anaerolineae bacterium | reverse complement strand
ACGAACCGCCTCTACTTCAGCTTCTGTCAGGTGAAATTTGAGTGAGCTTCCCATTTCATGAGTTTAGCTCAGTTTCAAAGTTCTTTCGAATAATGGCTTAGCATAGAAGGCCTTCATAAAGAGAAACTTTCATAAGGTGTTTATATGTTTATTCTGCGCTCGAATCCTCCAACCAAAAGCAAATGCCAGCGTAGGTTATGCGCCCTGTGTCCAACAAGTTGCCGCAGCAGAAGTGGCTTATAGTGAATAGAGATACTGGTCACAGGGGTGCGACATTCTCCGCCCAAAGGCGGATGCAGATTTCCTGCCCACAACCGTGGTTAGACAGGCCACAGCGGCCTAAAGTATTCATCAGGCAAATTCTGTAAAGCATCTACTGACGGCCAGATGACGCAGCCGATACCATAATCCCAGGGGGGATATAAAGACTATGAAACGCAAACCTATACTCATGCTGGTGCTGGCGGCGCTGTTGATGGCGCTGGCAGGTACAGCCGATACAGCCCAGGCACAAAACTATTGCACGCAGCCTGCCCGCCTGTATGCAGGCGGCGGCGGGCGGGTGATCCCGATTCCCAACCTGCCCAATCGCCTGCGCAGCAGTCCTTCGATCTATGACCCGGTGATCGGGCAAATCCCGGCAGGCGGCAGCTTCAGCGTAGTGGGCGGGCCGCACTGCTCCGGCGGTATGCAGTGGTGGCGCGTGAATTATAATGGCGCGATAGGCTGGACCGCAGAGGGTGACGGCTACAACCGTTACTGGCTGGAACCGGCAGGGATTGTGCCACCGCCTTACCCGATTGAGTGTGTGATGCCCAATCGCCTGACCGTGGGCGGATATGGCAGGGTGACACCAGGGCTGCCTAACGTGGTGCGTACTGCTCCTGGTACGACCAGCACCGGCGCAAACAGCCAGGTCATCGGCCAGATTCCGGGCGGCGGGGTATTCGCGGTACTGGGCGGGCCGCAGTGCGGGACTGATGGTCGCTCGTGGTGGCAGGTCAATTATAACGGGCTGGTCGGCTGGACCGCAGAAGGCCAGGGATATGACCAGTACTGGGTTGAACCCTGGTACAACCAGACACCGGCCTGTGGGCTGCCCACCCGTTTGAGCGCCGGGCGTTATGGCCGGGTGACGACCTACCCGAACCTGCCCAACCGCATCCGCAGCACGCCGACTTTCGGCGGGGCGGTGGTCGGGCAAATTCCGCCGGGCGCGTACTTCTATGCCCTCAGCGGCCCCACCTGCGCTGATGGTGTGTACTGGTGGCAGGTGAATTATAACGGGGTGGTGGGCTGGACAGGGGAAGGCCAGAACGGGACTTACTGGCTGGAACCCGCCTGACAGGTTCTCACCCGCAAATCATGATTTATAAGCTGCCGGGGATACATTTAGTCGTATCCCCGGCAGCTTTCTTCATAAAGACCAACCGCTTTCTAATCAAAACCGTACCGCCCCGGAATCGAATTTGTGTTCTATTGTGTGCTAAGATAATTCCTCGTGTTTGGAATTTGTTACAACTGAGGCAGCATGGCACACTGGACGGAAGCAGTCGCCGATGAAGTTTACCGGTTTATACACGCCTATAAAAAGGCGCATGGCTTCCCGCCCAGCATCCGCAACATTTCTGATGGCTGCCTCATCAGCCGTTCCAACGTCATTCGTTACCTGGATAAGCTGGAAGCGCGCGGGCGCATCAAACGCGAACCTAACATCCCACGTGGTATCACCCTCCTCGATGAAGTGGAAGACGACGAATAAAAAACGCCTTTCGCTTTAGCCCTGAACTAAGAACCAACTTTACTAAAACTGCAAAATAGGGACATATGTCCACCTTTTGATAGAACTTATGTGCTATTCTGTAGATATTGCCGGGACAAACACTACAGGCACGGACGCGAGGCCGCAACAACGGGGACGCGCGCCGTCAGTCAGCCGGAGGGCGAGCCTGTGGAGGTGTGATAGCCCGGTGGTAATGTACGGCGTACAGAAAACGCGGGGGCAGGTCGCAAACCTGCCTCTGCACGCCTGCATAGTCTGGAGGAACTGAATGGCAAGGCGCTATAAGGACACAGAGAAGCAGCACGCGCTGGCCAGCCTGGATCAACACAAGGGAAATGCGCAGGCGGCCAGCAGGGAGACAGGCATCCCGGCGGAGACACTGCGGCGCTGGGCACAGGAGCGCAAAGCCCATGAGGATGCACGGCTGCAATTGGAAGAGCGATTGGACGTGCTGCGCGAGCGTGCCCATGTAAGTGACGGCGATCACCAGGAAAGAGACCCGCTGCTACGGCTGCGGGAGCAGCTTATGGAAAACGCGCTGGTGCTGGTGGAGTCGCTGCGGGGTGTGGTTCACGACGCACCGCTGAGCCAGCGGGCGAACGCACTCAACCAACTGCTGGACAAGATCATCAAGTTAGGCGAACTACTGCCAGAGGAGCCCGGTGAAGAAAAAATCATCCGT
The DNA here is from genome assembly GCA_041751455.1 of Anaerolineae bacterium. Taxonomy (GTDB): domain Bacteria; phylum Chloroflexota; class Anaerolineae; order Aggregatilineales; family Phototrophicaceae; genus JAIOHN01. The sequence goes on along the minus strand of JBGSXK010000665.1, from coordinate 1,230 downwards.
CATGAATTCCGGTACCCGGATGGTTCGTTACATCGCACTCCACCCTGGGCAGCTCCAGATTCTGAGGAGTGAGGTGCGCTTCCGTGTGGTGGCCTGTGGGCGGCGCTTTGGTAAAACGGAACTGGGTAAGACTGCGCTGGCCTACGAAGCCTCACGGGGCAAGCGGTGCTGGTGGCTGTCGCCCACGTACCAGATGGCGAGCCAGGTATGGCGTGATCTGAAAGCGATGTGCCGTGATGTAAAAGGCCTGAAGGTGAACGAGGCTGAACGACGGCTGGACTGGGCGGAAGGCGGGATGCTGGCGATTCGCAGCACCCATGCCGCCGATTATCTGCGCGGCGAGGGGCTTGATTTCGCGGTGCTGGACGAAGCGGCCTTTATGGAGGAGAGCGTGTGGCCGCAGGTGGTACGGCCCATGCTGCTGGAACGGCGGGGCAAAGCGTTGTTCCTCAGTACACCCTACGGGCGCAACTGGTTCTGGACGCTGTACCAGATGGGGCTGGATAGCCATTATCCCGAATGGGAGTCCTTTCATTATACGTCCTATGACAATGAGTTGATCCTGCGGCAGGAGCTGGATGAAATCCGCCGGGTCACGCCGGAGCGAGTCTTCCGTGAGGAGTACCTTGCGGAATTTGCCGATGCTGCCGGACAGGTGTTCCGGGGAATCCGTGAGGCGGCGACTGCACCAGCCGATGCCCAGCCTGTGGCGGGGCGGCGTTATGTGGGCGGGCTGGACTGGGGGCGGGAACATGACTCGACAGTCATTGTCATTCTTGATACCGAAAACCGTCAGATGGTGGCGCTGGACCGATTTACGCAGGTGAACTGGGCGCTGCAACGGGGACGGTTAAAAGTGCTGTGCGACCAGTGGCAGCCTGCGATCCTGTGGGCAGAGGCGAACAGCATCGGCGGGCCAAACATCGAGGCGCTGCAAGCCGAAGGGCTACCTGTGCGGGCTTTTCAGACGACGGCTAAAAGTAAGCCGCCGCTGATCGAGGCGCTGGCGCTGGCGATTGAACGCGGTGATCTGGCGCTGCTGCCGAATGAGACGCTGCTGGGTGAACTGGCAGCCTATGAAATGGCACGGCTGCCGGGCGGGGGGTATCGCTATGGCGCGCCGCCGGGGATGCATGACGATACCGTAATTGCGACTGCGCTGGCCTGGCAGGGGCTGAAGCAGGGCGGGCCGCGGGTGGATTTTGCATAGGGGCGTATAGAGTCGCTCGT
>JBGSXK010000664.1:0-9317 GCA_041751455.1 Anaerolineae bacterium | reverse complement strand
CGCTGGCACAGGCGAACAGCCCGATTCAAGCGGTAGTGGTGGGTATTCTGGTAGGGGGGATGTTCAGCGGCGCGACACTGGCCATCGCCTGGTATTTTCATAGTCACGAGCTTCAGCAGCGCTATGCTCAGCAGCAGAATTATGCCCCGCACGATGAAATCGAAAACTCATAAGTTTTTTGACACGGGCATCCTGGAAACAAGGGCGGGTGGCAAACCCGCCCTTGCCCGGCTTGAGGCTATCAGGATGCGCTGCTGGTGACTTGCAGGGTATAGCTGCCGCTGCCGTCGAAACGCGCGGCTTCGATGATGTAGATGCCTGCCTCTGGCAGGATCAGGCCGAGGAGCTGTGAGTCGCTGCCCAAATCAGGGTCTTCGGCATCATCATTTTCCGCGATAATCTCACCCTGCGGGCTGATGACGCGCAGAATGGGGTCGAGGACACCGTCAGCAGAGTTGAGTGTGATGTCGACCGTTTGGCCGGCCTGGGCGTTGAGCGCCCAATGCTGCACCACCCGCACATCATCCAGCGACCCCTGTACGGCTGCGCTGCCTCCCCCCAGTATCAAATCCTGGGTTTCGACCATCGCCAGCCTGTAACCACCTTCACCCTCCACTGCTTCGACCACTACGCTGTAAGTGCCGCTTTGCGCCAGCGTGTGATTGACGATCTGTGCGTCGGTGAGGCTGAGCAGGTCTATGCCTTCCTGGTCATCATTAAAGGCTTCTTCGCTGCCATCGGGCGCGAGAAGCCGCAGCGCAACATTTAACACCTGGTCGGCAGTCGTATCGATGGCAGAGATCGTCAGGCGCTGTCCGGCTGTGCCCTGGAAGGTCCAGGTCTGTGACGGTGTTTCCGCAGTTAGTGCCCCTTCCACAGGGATATCTACAAACAGTTCAGCCGCGCCTACACGATCCGGCTCGACACTGGTGCTGAGGGCGATCACTGCGCCAAACTGACCATCACTATCTGCCACATACAATGTGCCGTCGGGACTCATGGCTGCGCCCGTGGGATAAACCACGCTGGCTCCCTGCGGGGTATCAAAAGTCAGTTCTGCCGGCTGGTCGATCAGAGTGCCCTGCGAATCGACAATAATCACCCCTTCGGTGTCTGTCGCCAGGATAAAATTGTTATTGAGGTCGGCGGCGGCAGCCAGAACGAATTCGGCTGCTGCACCCAGCGTGAACAGCGGCGTAGCGGTATTGTTATCCAGCGCCAGCACGATGCCTTCACCATCCTGCGTGAGCGCCAAGACACGCCCGCTGCGGTCTGTCAGGAGAATCGGCTGGACAAAGATGTCTTCCGAGAGATTGATGGTCTGCTGTAGGGTGCCATTTTGCAGCACCACGATTGAAATAAAACCTTCGTCGTTCTCGGTGGTGCCAAAGATACGACCATCCGGCGTGATCGCGATGCTTTGCAGCATGTTTTCGCCCAGATTGCCGATAGGCCCTTCGCGCCAGCTTCCGGCGGGGTCAAACACGTAGATGCAGCCACACAGAATGTCGGACACATAAACCGCGCCGCTGGCATCGGCTGCTAGACCTGTGGGTTCGAGGATGTTTTCGTTAGGGAATATACCGAGTACCGCGCCGGTCTGGGCATCCAACTGCACCAGGCCGAGATCATAGTCGTAAGTGTATACCCGGTTGTTGGGGGCATAGGCCAGGCCAACCAGATTCAAAAAGGCATCTTCGCCCTGGTCAAAGCTACGCTGGCTGCGCCAGAGGATCCCGTAACTGGTGGCAATATCCTCATTATCAGGCTCTTCAAAGTCTTCGTCTACCACCTGGGGCGGAGTAACGCCAGTGCTGGCGGCAAGACTGCTGGACACAAGATTGTATACAGGCTCAAAGCGTTCCCGCTGAGCTTCCAATGCGCGCCCGACAATCACGAGTGCGGAGCCGTCTGTGACGACGACAGCCTGAGCAATACCGTAGAACCCGTTGTCACTGCTCGCGGCTACGATTTCCTGTCCATCGCCGTTGAGCAGAGTAATCGGCGTGGCTGGCGCGCTGGCCTGTAAGCCGACTTCACCCAGGGCGGTTTGCAGGAGTGGTGTCAGGTCGCCTGTGCTGGCATCCACGCCTGAGACCAGCGAGATGGTAATCTGCGCTATGGCTGGTGGGCGGATTTCTGGGGTGGCGGCGAGGACTTCGGCTAGTTGCAGGGTGGGTGTGTTGCCGATTTCGACGGTGGCGGGTGTGTCCCAGTCGGACGGATAAAGGAATGTCACCCCGGCTAAGTCCCAGGTGTAGGGAATGGGTGGTGCGTCCTGTGCCAGGGCAGGGAAGGCGAACACAAGCAATAGCAGAAGAATCATCATACAACGTTTCATGGGTCTCTCTCCACAATGTTATCTGTCAGGGGGAAGCGTAGCAATCACCGGGAGGCCTAAGGCTTCGACCTCCTCACGATGGCGCAGCGTGGGGTCGAGGTAGTGCGCCAGCACAGCCAGCCCAATGCCTGCCAGCAGAGCGATCCCCAGGCGAATCACTGGCTCAAAACGATTCGTCAGGGGTACAGGCGCAGCGGCGATGATCGGGGTATCCAGAAGCCTGACCTGAGCCGGAGCGCTGCCTACCTGGGGAAAGTAGAACTGGTTACGGGTGGTCAGCACTTCGAGGGCTGCCTGGACAATGACCGCAAGTTCGGTGTCATTGGGATAGCTGAGTGTGAGCTGGCCAACGCTGCGCTGATTATCTGCCACGACACCCAGCAGGGCCTGGTTTACGCCGACATTCTGTTCGGCAGCTTTAAGCGCGACTTCCTGCTTGAAGCTGTTGGTCTGTACCCAGGCGGTGAAGGCATTTACCGTATATTCCGAAGCCAACCACAAGTCCTGAAGATCGCCATCACGCGGGGGTAGTGCATCTACTTCCTGTGCCGCGCTGTAGTGAATGGTGGTGGTGTAACCACCGCTTAACCCTTCCTGGTTGAGCAGCCCCGGCGCGACCAGCAGGGCGGTGATTGCCACCGGAATGACAATGAGCCACCAGCGGCGCAGCAAAACCCGCGCGATCATTCTCAGTTCCATGCACGCTTCTCTCCAGTTAAACCACCACCGAATTATCCCACAGAAATGGGCGTTTGCGATGGAAACTTTTCCACGCCTGCACTACGAACTGGGAGATTTGCTGGTTAAAGATGGCTGTGTCGAAACGCCCGGCATGGGTACGGATAACGCGGGGGTCATAGCGGTGGACATCGAAATTCTGCATTACGACTGCCAGTGCATCGACGGTCAGATCGTGAAAGTGTTCGCCAGTGATGCCAGGAATTACGGTGTCTAAGGCACCACCACCAGCGTAAGCGATCACTGGACGGCCTGCTGCCTGCGCCTGAACAGGTGTAATACCGAAATCCTCCAGACCGGGGAAGATGAAGGCCCGGCAGCGTGCCATCAGGTCGGGCAGTGCATCATCGGGTACATAACCGAGAAACTCGACTGTTGGCCCGGCCAGGGCTTTTAAGCGTTCCATGTCGCGCCCCGTGCCACCGATTTTTAAGGGAATGCCGAGGCGGGTGGCGGCCTGTACCGCCAGGTCAATACGTTTGTAGGGGATTAAGCGGGAGACGATCAGAAAATAGTCTTCGAAAGTGCTGGCAGGTTGAAAACGGGAAGTCTCTACTGGAGGATAGATAATCACGGATTCGCGCTGGTAGTATTTTTGGATACGCACCTGAATTTCTCTGGAAATAGCAATAAAGTGGTGGACACGCTGTGCGGCGGCGTAATCCCAGCGGCGCAGGGTGCTGACCAGCGGGCGCAGCGTCTGTTCAACAGGCTTGCTTATACCCTCACGAGCGATGTAACCCTCCAACTGCCAGACATAGCGCGTGGGCGCAAGACAATAACAGATATGCATCGTGTTGGCGGTATAACGCACGCCATGACAGAAACCACTTTTGTTGCTGAGGATCACATCGTAAGAAGATAAATCCAGCCCGCCCCAGGCCAGCGGGTACAGGGGCAGATAAGGCTGGTGATGACGGTGGATGCCGGGCAAGGCGTTCATCCACAGGGTGCGAATATCCCAATCCTGATAAGCCGGAGGCATGATATCGGGCGCATACAGGCTGGTATAAATAGGACTGTGTGGATGCAGCGTGTGCAGCGCTTCCAGCACATCCTCCGCGCCACCGCGCTGATTGAGCCAATCGTGAACGAGAGCCAGCTTCAAAATGAGACCTATAACTGCTGTTTGAAGATTTTGCTCACCGGAGCGAACGAGAGGCGGTGCAGGTGAGAAGGACCGTAAAGCTTAAGCGCGGCAGTATGCCGGGCTGTGCCATAGCCTTTGTGAAGGCCAAATTCGTAATGGGGGAACTCTGCGCTAAGTTCGAGCATATGCTCATCGCGCCAGGTTTTAGCGACGATGCTGGCGGCGGCAATAGACAGGGAACGCGCATCGCCATCGACGATACTGATCTGTGGATACTGACGCACTTTTTCCGGCCAGATGAGTGCATCCAGCAGCAGACATTCCGGTTCAAAGCCGGGATAACGCGCCTGTGCGTCATCCAGCGCGCGCTGCATCGCCAGTTTGGTCGCCTGGGTGATATTGAGCGTATCAATTTCCTCACTGCTGGCACTGCCCACACCCCAGGCCAGCGCGATCTCTTTTACCGTTTCCACCACTCGTGTGCGCTGGCGGGGAGTCATCTCTTTGCTATCGCGCACATCTGTCAGGATTTTGGTCAGTTTGGGCATTCCTAATGGCAGGCAGACCGCGCCTACCGTCAGTGGCCCCGCCCAGGCCCCACGCCCCGCCTCATCCATGCCCAGAATGCGCTCGAAACCCTGACCACGTATCTGTCTTTCATACATCAGGTTCGAGGTTTTGCCTTTCCTTTTTGGCATAAACACCCTTCATCCAGTTACGGCGGATCTCGTAAATTTCCAGCAGGATGTGCAGCGAGTCCTGCACCAGACGCATCCGGCTGTCCGGGTCGAAGTACCAGGTGATCGGCACTTGCTTGATCTTGTAACCTCGTTTTTTGGCGATAAAGATTAGCTCAATATCGAAGCCGATGCCCACCATCTGCTGGACAGAGAACAAATCTTCAGCGGCCTCGCGCCTGAACATTTTAAAGCCGCATTGGGTATCTTCAAAGCCGCTTACGGCGGTGAGCTTGATAATCCAGTTATTGATGCGCCCCATCAGGTGGCGATATTCCGGCTCGTCGATGCGCTGCGCACCTTTGCCCTCGCGGGTGGCGATAACCACATCATAGCCATCGACCTTGGGCGGGAGGAAGTTCACCACATCGTCGATGCGCATGGAGAGGTCGGCATCGCAGATGAAACGATATTCGCCGCGTGCCGCCTGCATCCCCACTTTGACGGCCAGCCCTTTACCCCGCACTGCGGCCTCAATGACGCGGACGTAAGGGTGGTTTTCGGCAAAGGCCTCTGCCACCGCAACAGTCTGGTCTTTGCTGCCATTTTCCACAACGATAACTTCGGCATCGAAAGGCTGCTTTTGCAGGAATGCGTCAATTTTCTCCAGGGTGGGCGGGAGGCGATGCTCCTCGTTGTGCGCTGGAATCACGATGGAGAGTAGCGGATGCTTTTCTGCTTCCAAGTCTGATTGTTCCCTATGCTGCTCTTGTACTTTGACTTCCACACGCATCACTCCCGGGGCGGCGCTAAAACTGCTTCCAGATATACAACTGAAACCTTGCGTAAACTTTGAACGGCCTGACGTTTGCGCCACATACGCGGTATTCCCAGCAGGCCAGCCCACATGCCACGCAGCCGGGCACGGGCGGCCTCGCCCCGCCAGGCGTGCAGAGCCTCCAGGGCCAGTTTTACCTGCGCCCCCACGATGAGCAGGCCATATTTGCGCCAAAGTTCAGTAGGGTAGTTCTTCACCAGGATAAAAATCAGGTTGCGCCCATCGTAATAACTGGCAGTGGTGCCCCCTCCGGTTGCTGACAAATGATGGTACACGATTGCAGCAGGTGTGTAAAGACAGCGCCAGCCCGCTAATTGTGCGCGCCAGCCCAGATCGACATCTTCGCCGGAAAAGAAGAAATCGTCGTCCAGCAGGCCGATCTCATCCAGCATCACACGGCGATAGGCCGACGAGCCGCCACAGGCGCTAAAGACATAGGCTTCCTCGTCAAACTGGCCGCTGTCCTGCTGCCACACACCACGATTTCCCGCCCGGCCATCAACCGTAAAATAGTCTCCGGCTGTGTGGATGTGGTCGCGCCGGTCGAACAGCAGCATTTTGCTGGCAACCGCGCCTACATCGGAGTGCTGCTCGAAGGCGCGCGCGATGGCAGCAGCCCAGCCTGCGTCCACTTCAGTATCATTGTTGAGCAGGGCGATATACTCGCCACGTGCGCTTTCCATCCCGGCGTTACAGGCCCCGGTAAAACCACGATTCTCCGGCAGTTCCAGCAGTTGTACAACCGGGTAATGGGTTCGTATCAGAGTTTGCGAACCGTCGTGCGAGGCGTTATCGACCACAATGATTTCGATAGGCGAATAGGTCTGCCCTGCCAGCGCATTAAGGCAGGTCGGCAGGAACTTCGCGCCGTTCCAGTTAGGGATGATGACAGACAGCAGGCCATCCACCGGGTTGGCAATCACTGCGGCACACTCACTTCAGCAAGCCCTCCTGTGTGAGGAAGGCATCCACAGCCTCCTGCCAGGGGCGCAGTTTAAGACCGATGTGTCTGCCGGCCAGATTTTCCAGGCTGGTGTAGGCGGGAGGGATGGAGGCGCGCGGCCATTCGCGGCTGCTGATGGGTTTGACAAGGATATCGGCAAAGCCCGCTTTGTCCAGGATGTAACGGGCAAAGGCATAACGCGAACATGCGCCTTCATTGGCCAGATGATAGATGCCATAACGCCCGGTTTCAATCAGGCGGATAAGCGCCTCTACAAGGTCTTCGTTATAGGTGGGGTTGGCAACCTCATCTGTGACCACACGCAGTTCTCTGCCCATTTCCGCTGCATTGAGGATCGACTGCAAGAAGTTTTTGCCGCCGTGCGCGAACAGCCAGGAAACACGTACAAGGTAATGGCGGGGATTGGTGTACAGGACGGCGCGCTCACCCACCCATTTGCTGTAAGCGTAAGGATTGGTGGGATTGGTGACATCATATTCACGATAAGGGCGCTGTGCCTTGCCATCGAAGACTTCATTACTGCTGATATAGAGCAGTATCGCATTGGCAGCGGCAGCCCCCAGCGCAACATGCTGTGTGCCGAAGCCGTTGATCGCAATCGCTTTTTCGGGTTCGCGGGCGCAGCCATCGACATCTGTCCACGCGGCAGGATGCAGGACAAAATCGGGCTGCTGCGCCACGATGAAAGCGCGGGTGGCTTCAAAATCGGTAATATCCAGGCGCTCGACATGATCGCCGACGATATCCACCCCCGTGACCTCATACCCCCTGTCCTGTAACACACTGACCAACCGCCCGCCCAGGCGGCCTGCCGCGCCGGTTACGAGAATGCGCATAATTTCATCCCCTGTTGTGATTCATGAGTCAGGCTCATTATATGCCACCAGACCTTACCCGTGCATAAAGCCAGAACTCAGGCGCGTTCTAACCGGGCGCGGAAGCAAATGAAGGCCGGGCAGGTCATCAGCTCATCGTAGTGTTTCGGGTCGGTCTGCCTGAATTCCTCAGTCGGCAGCGGCTCGATAAGTCGCTCGATCACAAAGCCCGCCTGCCACAGCGCCTCGGTAATTGAAGTCAGTGAACGGCGATAAAAAGGCATATGTACAGGTTCTCCGCCGAAACCACGCCAGGTATCGGCCATAGTGGTGGTCTCGAAATAAATACCACCCTTGCGCAGGAAGTCATCCATGGGGTGGTGGGTTGAGAAGATGAACAGCCCACCGGATTTCAGCAGGCGCGCCAGTTCTGCAAAAAGGCTGCTCAGGTCTTCGATATAGCTGATGACCAGTGAAGCCACCACCAGATCAAACGACTGACTTTCCAGAAAATCAAGTGGTTGGGCGAGATCGGCCAGATAAAATGTCGCGTTATCAGCCATACGCTCACGGGCGATGGACAGCATCTTCGGGCTGGCATCGATACCGACGGCCTGCGCACCCTGTTCAACCAACCATTCTGAGAAACCTCCTGGCCCACAGCCGGCATCCAGTACCCGTTGGCCACTTACATCGGGCACCAGGTTTCGGATCGCAGGACGTTCGTAATAGGCATTATGCGGCTTGTGGTCCACATGGGCGGCGTAGCGCTCGGCCAGTGTCTCGTAGGCCGTAAGGGCAATGGGTTTCTTATCAGTCATGGTGTTTCTCAAAACTCTAGCGCAGGATAAGCGTTAAATTATGATCGTCAATATGAACCTGCGTGAGATTGTAGCGCGTGCCGCTGGCATCCAGCACAAGCTGTTGCAGCACTTCGTTAGCCACGCGTTCGACTTCATTGATGGTTGCGCTGAATTCGTTGGGTGGCGCGGAATAAAGCGCGCCATTGACATCTACCCCTGCAACGGCAACGCGGTTATCGCCGGTGAGCTGCATGACCACTCCCAGGTTTTGCCAGATGCCTATCTGGGGCACAAAGACTTCACCATAAATAACCGCTCCACCGGGACGCAGGTCAATGCGCGCGTTGCGGAAGGTGCCGTTGCCTGCGCCACAGATGGCACTGCGCTGGCGGCAAATATTCAGCAGGCTGTTTTCATCAAATGTGACCACAGCCACCTGTTCACCAGAAGCACTGCTGCCTGTAATGATCGTGTAGTCGTAGAGGTTGGTATTCAACCGTTCTGTACCATACGCGCCCAGTTCAAGGACAACCTGGGCAGGTGTGGGCAGGGGATTGGTAATTTCGATGGTGGGAGGCTGAGTGATGGCACTGAAGAGCTGGTCAGTGTCCCCACGGGACTGAAAGCCACTGAGCTGCAACACAATACCCGGCAGCAGAAAAATGCTGACTAGCACCAGGACGATTCCACCGCCAATAAGTACCGTGAGGCAACCACAAGCGATATAGGTGGGGTTCAGGCTGCTGCGCTGTGCCGGGCGTTCTATCCGCATCACGATCCAATCCTCATCAAAATCGTTCTGTCATTGTACATGAGCCTGATGGTTTTTCAATCACCCAGGCAGGGAAAAACCGGGCAAACGCAGGGCGGCGAGCCGGGTCTTCCTGCCCGATGATATTCAGATACTGTAGAATAGGGGCGCTGGTTGATAAGGAGTGCGCGGATGCGTAAGTTCTGGTTATGTATTTTAATGCTGGTGATATTGGGCGTATATCCCGCTGTGGCCCAGGAGCCGGGCACAGTGGGCGTGGGCGACCCATACTATCCGACA
>JBGSXK010000663.1:0-6742 GCA_041751455.1 Anaerolineae bacterium | reverse complement strand
ATGTAGATGCACTGGAATGGTTGTACGACCAGCCAGTTTCATGTGCCGTCCAGAACGCAGTTTTTTCCACGGACAGTGTGCGAATTATTTATTCAACCAGTGATGATAGGAACAGTGTGCTGTGGCTGCACAGCCTTAAGGATAAATCGAGTCAGGAACTTTACCGGACAACCGGGGGAGATGAGCTTAGTCCACGGGGCATTTCAGATTTGCAATGGTCGCCTACTGAAGCGTACCTTACCTTTGCGAATTATACGGTAATCCTGGGGGGGAGTCTCAATACTTTTAGCGTTATGAACCTCCAATACCAGAAACACTTTAACTTAAATGCACCCGCATTATACTATGCGCACTATAGTCCTATCTGGTCCTCGGATGACCGTTGGTTTCTCATCACATTACAAGAGGAATATGTGACCAGCGGGACATTACCTCTTACTAACCATCAGGGCGACGTTTATCTAGTCAACACTGAAACAGGAGAATCATACCGTCTCACATATACCCCTGCGATCTACAAAGCCGATGTTCACTGGACAGAGGATGGCAGCATTGCGTTTACTACTACTGTGAAGCAGGAGTTCAGTTACACGCTGGAGCAGGCCATAGATATAGAAACAGTGCCACCCGAAGGCATAATAGGGCCTGAGCCTATCAACGTAGAAGACCACTACCAACCTTCCAGGAATGTCATGAACTCGCCTGATCCCAATATTGGCGCATGGGTTTCGGCTGTACTAGAAGATGGTACCTACGTGTTAAACATCGGTAATCTTCTCACTTTGCCCTATAAGGTTGAGTTTTCCCTGCTTCTTCCAGAGCATTATCGATATGGTAATCCTCTGATCGGCTGGCGACCTTCCGATTATCCTTATTCCGTGGGGTGAATCGAGGTATATTAGCAAAAAGGCGCAAAATATTTTTGCGCCTTCGGTCTTCATAAGCAACCTGCGCCTACAGATAACGTGCGCTCCCCATGCCGATCAGCGCAATCAGCATCAGCACAAAACTGATGCGTGAGTGGGTGAGCAGTTTTTCCGCATGTTCGCGCAGCACCAGCAGTGCCTCGGTGGAGAGGGGGGACGTATTCTCCGGGATGTGCTGCGCTAAGGCATCACCTAAGGCGCGCGTTGCCCGGCCAGTGGCCGCACCACCATGAAGGGTGGCCAGGATACCTGCCACCGCACCGATACCCAGAACGATATTGCCGGTAGATGAGAATCGTGTCCAGGGTTCTGCAAAGGCATACAGCGCAAGCCCTGCCAGTGTGGTCAGCCCGGCTGCAATCCCAAATGCACTGCCAAACGAGGTGCGGGTTAACAGGAACTTAAGAAAACGCAAACCGCTCTCACCCGATGCGATGGCTGTGGGGGCGATATAGAGGGTGGAGGTTGCACCCAGCCCGATCCAGGCAAATGCAGACACAATGTGGAGCAGGCGTAGTGAAATCAGTACAATGTCCATTGAATTCTCCTTGATGTTAGAGGCTGAGCAGATAGGCAACCAGGTCAGCAATCTGTTGCTGCGTCAGGCGCTGCGCGTACTGGGGGTACATGCTGTTGCCGAAGCCGCTGACCACATAGGCCGCCGGGCGAACGATACTGTGATGTGTATAGTCCTCAGGTGAGAGTCCGTTCACACGCGTGGACGCGGTAACTGAGAACTGTGCCAGGGTGGGGCCAACGCTCGTGGTCCCGTCCACTGTGTGGCAGGTGGAACATGCGGGCGCACCGCTGACAGACTGCGTGAATAATGATGCACCGCGCTCAATATCACCGGGCGGCAGGCTTTCATCAATGCTGGGGCCGGGTGGGGAACAGGCCACCAGCAGTAGTAGTGTGGTAAAAATGAGTAAAAGACGCATAATCCCTATCCTCTGATACAGGGGTTATTACGGCAAAAACAAGGTCATTGTTGCGCAGACTGGACTTTTGTACAGGTTTGGTGTGTAAGAGGAGCAGGTGGGAAATCTGTCTGACTTCCCACCTGTTGGGTTGGTTCAGGCTTCCAGAAGAGCGCCTGCCTGCTCGATATATTCCAGCGATTGATGCCGGAAGTAAGTATTATACAGTTCGGCATAATGACCGCCTTCGGCCAGCAGGGTGTCGTGCGTACCCTGTTCGATAATCTTACCCTGCCGCAGCACAATAATGCGATCCGCGTTCTTGATCGTGCTCAGGCGGTGGGCGATGACCACCGAAGTCCGGTTTTCCAGCACCACGTCCAGTCCTTCCTGGATCAGAGTTTCAGTCAGTGGGTCTACACTGGCTGTTGCCTCGTCCAGGATGAAGATTGACGGATTTTGCAGCAGCACCCGTGCCAGCGCTACCAACTGCCGCCGCCCCATGGACAGGCTGCTGCCACGTTCGCCCACTTCAGTATCGAGATCGTTGGGGAGCGCACGAATCCAGTCCCCCTGGCCAACCAGCGCCGCCACCCGCTCGACCTCAGCATCAGTGGCATCGGCCATACCGTAACGAATGTTCTCGCGCACCGTGCCGTCGAACAGGAATGGGGACTGTGTCACAATACCCAGTTTGCCGTGATAGGCGCTTAGATCAAGAGTACGAATATCGTGTCCGTCAATCAGGATGTGCCCACCCTGAAACTCGTAGAAGCGCGCAATAAGCTTGCCGATGCTCGATTTACCGCTGCCTGTATGCCCCACCAGCGCGAGAGTCTCGCCAGGGGCGATAGTCAGTGAGAAATCCTGCAAGACCTGTTCCTTGTCCGTATAACGGAAGTTCACGTTTTCAAAGCGAATTTCACCTTTGATCTCCGGCAGTTTCACGTTGTCAATCTGTACCACATTCGGCTCGGCATCGATCAGTGCGAAAACCCGCTCACCGGCTGCCAGCCCTAACTGGAACTGGCTCCAGAATGAGGCGATGCTGGTCAGCGGAAACCAGAACAGCGCCAACCCCTGAATGAACAGGTACCATTCGCCAGGGCTGAGCGAACCTGCCTGCGCGCTCACCCCGCCGAAGTAAACCAGCGCCGCCGTTCCAAAGGCCGCCACCGCGTTCAGGATAGGGAAGATGCTGCTGAAGACATAGCCTGTGCGCAGGTTGATTCCATAAGACTGCTTGTTTACATCCAGGAACTCCTGATAAACGGTGTGCTCCTGGCGAAAAGACTTCGCTACGCCAATACCGCTCACGGTTTCCTGAATGTGCGTGTTGACAATCGCGTTTACCCGGCGTGACTGTGTGACCGTGTTGCGGGCGATCTTGCGGAACATGAGCGCCACAAAAACGATAAACGGCGCGAAGAACAGCAGCACCAGTGTCAACTCCACACTGACCGTGAACAGGTAGCCGATGAGCAGGAAGATGAGCAAAATCTGGCTCATGAGATCGGTTGCCAGGTTGACGACTGCCGAAAACGCCTGCGTGTCCGAGGTGACACGGCTGACGATCTTGCCGGACGGGAACTGATCATAGAATGACAGGTCACGTTTTAGCACTGCGTCAAAAGCATCCTGGCGCAGCTTGAGCGTCACGTTGGCGATGGCAGCGGCAGAGAGCCACTGGCGTACCGCATTAAATGCCCAGCCCAGTGTGCCCAGCAGCACGATAACCACTGTAATGCGTGCGAGGTTCTCCGCAGTGTTATCGACCACCAGCTCATCCAGCGCCTGCGAGATGTAAATCGGCAGGCCGGTATTCATCAGCGAAGTCAGCAGGATCGCAATGGCAACGATAATCATACGCGGTGCCTGTGCGCGGAAGTAGCCTGTAATGCGCCTTACCAGCTCGCTATCTTTATACTGGCGATCATATTCTTCGGCATCAAGGCCGTCCATAATGAAGCCCATAGGTGTGCGCTCCTTTTGTGTTGAATTCAGAAGGTGTGGTGTGTAAGGGCAGGTTTAGACCTGCCCCTGAAAGCTGCTTTGCCGGCCTCTTACGCCGTCTGTGGCTCGGCCTTTTCAGTTTCCAGCGGCGGCAGTGCGACATCGTAACGTGCGAAGATGCGGCGGTACGGTTCTGACATGCGCAGCAGTTCCTCATGGGTCCCGCTGGCGACGATCTGGCCGCCGTCCAGCACCAGAATATGATCTGCCCAGCGAATCTGTGACAGGCGATGTGTAATGAGCAGGGTGGTGCGGCCCTGCTGTGCCCGGCGGATCGCTTTCTGAATTTCGTCCTCGGTGGCGCTGTCAATCGCACTGGTGCTGTCGTCCAGCACCAGGATGCGTGGGTTGCTGAGGAAGGCGCGTGCCAGCGCGAGGCGCTGCCGCTGCCCACCGGAGAGCATCACCCCACGCTCACCGACTTTAGTGTCATAGCCTTCGTTAAACGACTGGATAAAGTCGTGTGCCTGGGCTTCGCGTGCGGCCTGCTCGATACGTTCCTGTGTGGCATCGGGCGCACCGAAGGCAATGTTCTCTGCTACTGTACGCGAGAACAGAAATACGTCCTGCTCAATCTTCGAGATTTGTGAGCGCAGGGATGACAGGCTCCACTCGCGCACGTCCACGCCATCGATCAGGATACGGCCTTCGCTTACATCGTAAGTCCGATTAATAAGCTCAGTCAGCGTACTCTTGCCGCTGCCTGTCTGCCCGACGATAGCCACCGTCTTCCCCGGTTTGACGGTAAACGAAATATTCTCCAGCACATTGCCATCTTCATAACCGAAGGTCACATTCTCGAAAACGATCTCGCCCTCAATCGGTGCGCTGTAACCGCCTTCGTTCTCATCCAGTTCGGTCTCGGTGTTGATGATATGCAGGATACGCTCTGCGCTGGCCTTGCCAAGCTGTACCAGCGAGAAGGCGAAGATGGAGATGAAAATCGGGAAGCGGATCGCCCCCATCAGGCCCATTACCGAAATGATGTTCGGGATCGTTAACAGACCCTGACCGTAGAGCATCATACAGTGCAGAAAGAACAAGCCCAACGTGAGTCCGTAGAACAGCATCGGCAGGTAACGCGCCTCAACACGTCCCTGCTGCGCGAAGTAATCGCGGTACTTGCGGGCGTGTTCGTAGAATTTGCTGCGCTCAAAATTCTCCTGCGCGCTGGCCTTGACAATCTCAATGCCGGAGATGCTTTCTTCCAGCCCGGCGTTCATCAGGCCATAGGCTTCACGCTGGTTGCGGATGACCGGGTTAAGCACACCCATATACTGGCGCACAGTAATAATATAAGCGACCACAAACAGCAGCGGCACCAGCAGCAGGTCTACCCGCACCAGGGCGATATAGGTCATAGGCACGGCCAGCCCCAGGATGATCTCTGAGATAAACAGGATGCCGGGGTTAATCATCACATTGAGCTGGTTTACGTCATCGGTAGCCCGCGCCATAATATCGCCTACCCGCTGGCGATCATGAAAGGTCTGGCTCTTACCCAGCAGACTGATGTACAGTTCCTCGCGTGCGTCACGCGAGAGGCGCTGTGCGATGGTCTCCACTGACAGGCTGCCGACCAGCGCTGAGATGCTGTCGCCGATGAGCAGCACGAGCAGAATCAACAGGCCGATCTTCAGCAGGCCGTCCGGGGCCGTCGGGTTGACAATTTCCTCTGCTGCCACGCCGACCAGAAAACGACTACCGGAAAAGGAAGTCCAGGCGATCAGATACAGCAGACAGGTGAGCACCAGAAAATATTTATAGCGCCAGACATGCGACAGGATCCAGCGTACAGGCCCGGAACGATTGTAAGGATAGGAATCAGCGACGGTGAATTCACTATTTGCAGCCAAAGGTGATCCTCCATAATCGTGGAATGGGGTGGTGTGAGGCGAACAGGTGTTCGCAAGCAAGGATTATAGCATGGAATGGGAAGTTGACAACATATCCATTAAACATCGATTTTGACCCATTGTCAACCCTCGTGAGCCTTATGGTATGCACTACAATGCGGGTGAGAACGCTCTCACCCGCACCGCCTGCTCATTTGATAGATACGTGGGTTCGTACTGTTTTGTTCACACTATTTTCTACTTTTAGTGTACATCAAATAGCTGACACCCAGCGTCAGTCTTTAGTTGGGGATTTCCCCTGATATTTCGACCAGAGGAAGATCGGCGGCATTGCCCGATACACTGACCGTAAAATAGGCCACCCAACCATCGGCACCATCCAGATCGACGCGCAGCCAATCGTTCATCATGTTGCTGCGCCCGGTCACGATGACGACGTCTCCGTTTTCCAACTGGCCGATCCGGTTATAGTCCATACCAGGGCCGCTGCGCACGTTGACGGTACGGAAGGCCTGCGCAATGACTCCATTTTCTGGCACAGGCAGTTCATCGTCCAGCGGTTCGCCGCTGACAGGGTCAATAATGGGCAGCAGTTCCACATTTCCCACCAGCGAAATGGTAAAGTAGGCTACCCATCCCTGATGGCCTTCCAGATCGACCCACAACCAGGCTGTACGCGGGTCACTGCGCCCTATCACAAGTACCTCGTCACCTTCTTTAAGCCGGGTGACAAGCTCGGCCCTGGTGGAGGGTTCGGCTCGTACATTGACCGTGCGGTATGCCCTGCCGAGAATCACCTCATCATCCTGGACAACGGCACCCGGAGTCGGTGTAGGGCGGCGTGGGGTGACGGTGTTCAGGATTTCAGGGTTGCCATGTACCTCCGCAGTAAAGCGTGCGACCCAGCCATCGCTGCCATCAAAATCAATACGCAGCCACGCAGCTTCCCCGGCGCTGCGCCCGGTTACAAGGGTATGTGTACCCTCATACCACTGGCCGATGCGATGGTAATCGAAGCCGGGACCGTCGC
>JBGSXK010000662.1:0-6349 GCA_041751455.1 Anaerolineae bacterium | reverse complement strand
CCCATGAAATACATTGCAGCCTGACCCTGTAGGAACTGATCCAGGGCAGTGCCATAGTCAATAGTGTTTGGACTTACACCCAGATAGCCATTTTGAGCGAGATCCTTTACCGCCTGAGCAGCTTCGACAAAGCCGGGATCTGTCGCTGGAAGTTCACGATTCCTGAGGCTGTTTAGCCCCTCTACGCCGAGCTTGCGGGCAGCATAGCCCGCTATCAGACGAGTAACCGCCCATGGCGCCCTGCCGGGGACGGCGAAGGGCTGGATACCATTTTCATGCAGGACGGCTGCGGCTGCCAACATGTCATCCCAGGTTTCCGGTACTGACAAGCCGTGATCGGCGAACAATTGTTTGTTATACCAGAAGCCTTCGATATTCAGCTCAAGTGGAATCGCATAGACGCCTCTGTCATCTGTCGTGCTGGACACCAGGGCAGCAGCAGCGGGATTCAATTTGTCGTAAATGCCCAGTTCACTGAATGCCTCTTCGATATTGACGAGGTACCTGTTATCGACAAGTTCCACCAACAGCGGACCGCCATCGATATTGAACATAGACGGAAGGTTATCATTGAGGGCGAGCTGATTGATTCGCTGTTCCAGCATGTCATGCGTGATGCCTTCCCGCTCATAGGTAACATTGGGAACTTCTGCCTGGCAGTCTGCTGCCAATTCACCGATGATCTTGCTGAAGCCAACATCATCTGCCAGAATTGACAGAAATGTAACAATCGTTTCGTCCTGAGCGCTGAGCGTGGCGGAACCCAAAAGGGTGAACATTAATCCCATCAGGGTGATGAGAAAGATAAATTTAGGTAATTTTGTCGTCTTCATTTTTTTCCCCTCAGTTTGTATGACTAGACTAGCAGCTTCTAATTCTGATTAATTTTGAATGGAACGAATTAAGCGCCTGGGCTTTGTGTGCGGCCAATGGATGATTCAGCTTGGCACACCCTGTTTTGGCCTCATATGCACAATCATAAAGTGCTGCAATCAGGAATTTGGACAACAAACCTCCTTTCCCATGCGAATGCCTCGACAAGATCGGAAAGCCTGATCTTGAGAGTAGAACCAGCTATCATCTGTATTCGCATGTATTAGCACGTGACAATTGTCACGTGCTAATAAACTACTGTGTTTTTGAAAGCTTGTCAAGAGATTGTGATATGTGTCAGAAATCCGAGAGGCTATAACGCAGGCGGAAGGTAAAGTGCCCGTTAGCAATTACGGGAGCCTTGCAACTGAGGCAGTTTCGTCCTGCAAGCACATATGACCAAGTCTGGTGTAAAGACGAAGCACCCAGGCCGCCATTTCTCCGGGTTGTTGAGGTAATCAAACAACAGTTGAACAGCCTGCACACTGCCCCGTAACTCAATTTCTTGACAAAACTTCGGAAACTCAGTACTTTACTAGCACGTGACAATTACCACGTGCCAACAAACCTGATAGTAGGTATTCCCTTACACATCACTCTCAGGATCTAGCTGGCTGCTGCCTCTGATCAGATACCTATGATTGAAAGAGGAGGTGACTATTCCACAATTCACCGAATAAAAGAAGAAATAATCGCTTTTGGTTACTGCTAATTCTGGAGGGCAAAATGCGAATCAGGATGCGTTTGTTTTTTTTGTTGATTTTTGGACTGCTGGTGCTGCTTATCCCCGCGTCGGTCACGGCCCAGGACAAGGTTCAACTGGAAGTCTGGTTCTATGATGACGAACTGGGTCAGTGTCTATCGGACATGTTTACCTCGGGGTTCAACAGCTACAGCGAGACGGCGCAGGTGCGGGTCACGTTGCAGGCAGATGCTTACACGATTATCGGTACGGCACTGTCTGGTGGCGGAGGTCCTGATGTTGTGCCGACGGACGGCCCGGTACTTGGTTTGGAAATGGGCAAGGCGGGCCTGCTGATTCCGCTGGACCAGTATGTTGAGCAGTATAATCTAGATGAACAGTTTGTCCCGTGGGCGCTAGACCTGGGCAAGACTGGCGGTTCGCTCTACATCCTACCCGACTCGCTGGAGACGCTGGTCTTCTGGTACAACAAGACGCTATTTGAGGAATATGGCTGGCAGGTGCCTGCCACGATGGACGAGTTCCTGACGCTGCTGCAAACAATCGCCGATGCGGGAATCGTCCCGATTGCCAACGGCTTCGGAGACTATCCGCCAGCGCATGAATGGTTTGTAGCGGCATTTCTCAATCACTATGCTGGTGCCGACAGAGTCTATGAAGCACTGACGGGACAGCGTCCTTGGACTGATCCGGCATTTTTGGAGGCGATAACCAAATTGAACCAGATCGTTCAGAACGGCTGGATCGCCGGCGGCATGGATAAGTTCTTCACCGACAGCTTCCCGACTGCTCATGCGATGGTAGGTGACGGAGAAGCAGCGATGACGTTGGAAGGTTCGTGGTTCTTCCCGACAAACTACTTCGGGCCAGCGGCGGGCAACAATAACGAATTCGACTGGTTCCCGATTCCGTCGAGCGATGGCCGGGAACAGTTTATGACGGGATTGGGCGCTGCATGGGGCATCAACGCCAGTTCAAAGCATCATGACGAGGCGGCTAAATTCCTTGTGTGGATGTTCTCGCCCGAAGTCCAGGCGCAGCGGCTGGTGGAATGCAATTTCGCGCTCGCGCCGATTGAGATCGGTAGTGACGCCTTCAGCGGCACCGATCCGCGTGTGGCGGCGATCTACAGCCGGTATGGGGATGCGGCGGCGCAGGGGAACTACGGCTACTTGACCTGGGGCTTCTTCCCACCAGTCATGGGCACGACCTTGCACGAACAGATTCAACGGGTGTATCTAGGTGAGATCACGCCTGAAGCCTATCTGGAAGCGGCTCAGCGGGCATATGACGTGGATGTGGCGAACGACGCCGTTCCGCCAATACCGCAGCGCTGAGCTGCCTTGTAATAGTAATCCGGCTGCTTGGAGGCTGTAAGTCCGAGTAGCCGATCGCCCTCCTACATGAAAGGGTTTTCTGGTGGGACGCGCAAGCACATTGTTCAATAAGGTTAAGATGCACCCAGGAGGCAGAGGTGAAGACGAAGCGACGGAACTGCCACCCCGGCAACGGTGGACGCGCTATCGCTTCATACATGCTGTGGCTATACCTTGGGCATTTCTGCTGCCGATCCTGGTGCTTCATGCGCTGGTTGTTATGCTGCCTGCGGCTCAGGGCGTGTACTATTCGCTGACCAAATGGTCAGGGCTGGGCGCTCCAGAGTTCATCGGGCTTGAGAACTTCCGGGTGCTGCTGTTTGAGGATGAATCCTTTGGGAACGCACTGCGGAATAATCTGATCTGGATGGCATTCGTCCTGACGGTGCCCTTCATACTGGCGCTGTTCGCCGCCAGCATCCTCGCCCGGGTGAAAACCGGCGGCGTCATTTACCGCATGCTGCTGTTCATGCCGTTCGTCATCCCTAGCGTGGTCGTCGCTTCCATCTGGCGCTACCTCTTGAGTCCGCGATTTGGGATCGGCGCGCAGCTCGGCCATCTCGGCATTGAAGGGCTGGACATCGCCTTTCTGGGGCGATCCGACACGGCGCTGCCGTCCGTCGCTTTCTCCGACAACTGGCATTTCTGGGGTTTCCTGATGGTTCTGTTTCTAACGGCGATGCAGGCCATTCCGACCGACCTCTACGATGCGGCGAAGGTCGATGGGGCAAGCCGATGGCAGGAATTCCGTCACGTCACGCTGCCGGGCATTCGCCCGACAGTCACGTTCATGCTCATGATGACCATGATCTGGTCGTTCCTGGTGTTCGAGTACATCTGGCTGATGACACAAGGTGGCCCCGGCCAGGCATCGGAAGTGCTGGGGATTGTGATCTTTAAAAACGCCTTCCAGAAATTCAACGCAGGATATGCCGCTGCGCAGGGTCTGATGATCAGCTTCTTTGCCGGGGGGATCATCCTGATGTTTTTGTTTCTTCGACGACGAGGGTGGGAAATTTGACATGAGATATTTTCGTCGCCAGGGTGAGAACCTGCTTTTCAACCATATCACGCTTATGCTGCTGGTGCTGTTTGCCATCAGCCCAATTGCGCTGATCTTCTTCAATTCGCTGAAGAGCAATGCCGAGATCGGCAGGAATCCACTCGGATTCCCGGACTCATTTCGCTGGGAAAACTACAGCGAAGCGTGGGAACGCGGGCAGTTTGCGACGACCATGGGTAACAGCGTGATTCTCGTGGTCTGCACCGTCGCTGCAGAGTTGATATTGGGCGGTCTGGCCGCGTACAGCCTTGCCAGAAAGCACCCACCCGGTGCGAACCTGGTGATGTTTTACATGTTGGTCGCCAGCACCATACCGATCTGGCTGTACTTGGTGCCGCTGTTCTTTACATGGCGCACGCTCAATCTGCTTAATACCCGGATCGGGCTGATCCTGATTTATACCGCGCTCAACGCGCCATTTTCTATCTTTTTGCTGCGTTCGTACCTGCTTGGAGTGTCGCCTGATTTTGAGGATGCGGCACGTGTGGACGGGGCCAACGAACTACAAGTGCTGACTCGGATCATCCTGCCAATCACCTGGCCCGGCTTTCTGACCGTTGGGTTGGTGGTTGGACTCGGGGTGTGGAGCGAATTTCAGATTGCATTAATCTTTGTACAGGATCAGAATTTATTCCCTGTAACGACAAGCTTTTCCAAGTTCGCCAGCCGGTTCAGCCGGGATTGGGGGCTAACGAGTGCAGGGGCGTCGATGATGATTCTCCCTGTCCTCACCTTGTTTCTGTTCCTGCAACGGCGCTTCATCGAAGGACTGGCGCAGGGCGGCGTCAAACTCTGACTCGGTGTGTATTCGAGAGAGCTTTACGATGAAAGAATTTGTACTGACAGCCCCGGAACAATTGGAATTCCGCGAATATGACGACCCGCCGCTGAAACCCAACGAGGTACGTGTCCGTGCCATCGTCAGTGCCATTAAACACGGCACGGAAATGAACATCTACCGGGGGAAAACGCCATTTCTGAACAAAACTTTTAACACGGATTCTCGCTTGTTTTTGCCTCAAGAGGGCAAGAACCTGTATCCAACCAATCTCGGTTCATGGTTGGTGGGCGAAGTGATCGAAGTGGGAAATGCAGTGACTCGCTTCAAAACAGGCGACAAAGTACATGGAGGCATGGCGCACCGTCCGACCAACGTGCGCTCTGAAGATACCCTGTTTCCATTGGCCCCGGACATGGAGCCGGAAACAGCGCTGTTCACTGATCCAGCCCTGTTCGCGCTGGGGGCTGTACATGACGCACAGATCAAAGTCGGAGATCGGGTTGCTATCTTTGGCATGGGGGCACTGGGACTGCTCGCGGTACAGATTGCCCTTCTGAATGGTGCAGAGGAGGTTTTTGCTGTTGACGCTATCGACAGTCGCCTGGAGCTTGCTAGACAGTTCGGGGCTAAAGCGACCTTCAATGTTGTGCAAGGGGATCCGGCAGTCGAGATTAAGAACCTAACTAAAACGAAAGGGGTTGACGTAGCCATTGACTTTTCAGGCGCTTACACTGCGTTGCATTCAGCAATTCGCTCAGTACAACAATGTGGTCTCGTAGTCTCGGCCAGCTACTACAGTGGGTCACCTCAAATTGATCTCGGCGCAGAGTGGCATCACAACCGGCCGACTTTGGTGTCGAGTATGCCCGTCTGGGGTAATCCTCATCGCTGCCATCCCTTATGGGATAGGGAGCGCTTGGAGAAGACAGCCGTCCATTTGCTGGAGACCAGGCGGCTTACAACCGAATCGATGATTGGAAAGCGATTTCCGTATGAACAGGCTGCTAAGGCTTACGAGTTCATTGACCAACATCCAGACCAGTCGATAAAGACCTTGCTTGATTATCAATAAACTTGTGACGATGGCAAATTTTTGGAACAGAACTTCAGGCAACATCAACGGGGACTCGAATGTTCACAATATCAAATCTGCGATGCGAATATGCAGTTACTCCGCTTGGTATCGAGACAACTAGACCACGCTTTTCCTGGATATTAGAACATCCAGAGCGTGCTCAGCGGCAGACCGCATATCAGATTCAAGTGGCCTCAACCCTAGAACAGCTTCTCTCTTGTAAGCCCAATTTCTGGGACAGCGGAAAGACACTGCCTTCCCAGTTACCGCTGGTCGAATACGGGGGAGAACCGCTAAACAGCAGACAGCATGCCTTCTGGCGGGTTCGAGCGTGGGACAAGTACGATCTGGCAAGTGGCTTTTCCGAGCCGGCATGGTTTGAAGTTGCTTTGCTGGAACCTGAAGATTGGTCCGCCGAGTGGATCGGTTTTCCTGCGGGATGGAACGGAAAGGCATTATATTTCCGAGAGCTTTTCGA
>JBGSXK010000661.1:0-5921 GCA_041751455.1 Anaerolineae bacterium | reverse complement strand
ACCCTACTCAGCGTGTCCAGCACTGCCCTGGCGGCTTATGCGCTGTCGCGTTTTCGTTTTACTGGCCGTCGCGGGTTAATGCGGGCGATCCTCATTATCAACGTATTCCCCGGCATCCTGTCAATGATTGCGCTGTATGCCACCATGCAGCAGTTGGGCAATCATGTTCCACTGCTGGGTCTCGATTCACACTGGTCGCTGATCTTGATTTACACCTCCGGTGCTATGAGCATCAATGTCTTTCTGGTAAAAGGCTATCTGGACTCGATCCCACTGGAGATTGACGAATCCGCGCTGGTGGATGGTGCATCACACTGGCAGATCTTCAGAGCGATCACCCTCCCCCTCATTATGCCGATTCTGGTGACCATCAGCGTACTCACTTTTATGGCGATTTACGGAGATTTCATTCTGCCGCGTGTACTCCTGCAAAGCGCCGATAAGCTGACGATCATGGTGGGGCTGTATCTGTTCCAGTCGGCGGCTTACGCACAGAACTGGGGTATCTTCACGGCAGGCGCAATCCTTGCCGCGCTCCCGATTCTGGTGATATATCTGCTGCTGCAAAACTATATTATCGGTGGCCTGACTGCGGGTGCGGTAAAATTATAAGGCGGCGTGATGACCAAGCTCAAATTGATATCTGGCTATGACACAGCCACCCTGAAGCAGGCAAAATGATGAGATTCCTTTATCTGCCATGCCTCCTGCTGATTCTGATGATTGCTCCGGTACTGGCTCAGACGGATGCTCCACAATTCTATTTTGGTGTTGATCTGTCATACGTTAACGAGATGGAAGACTGCGGCGCGCTTTATCATGTGGACGGTGAGGTAAGTGACCCGTATGCAATCTTCGCGGATTATGGTGCGAATCTTGTGCGGGTGCGCCTGTGGCACAACCCGACCTGGACAGATTACAGCACTCTCGATGATGTGATGCGTTCACTGCGTCGTGCTGCCGATCTGGGTTTAGCCACCCTACTGGATTTTCATTATTCCGATACCTGGGCCGATCCTTCCAAACAGATTATTCCGGCGGCCTGGGCCAATATTTCGGATACAGAGGAATTGGGCGCGGCGCTTTATCAATACACCTATGATACATTGATGCAGCTTGATGCGGTGGGACTGCTGCCGGATATAGTACAGGTAGGCAACGAGATCAACTCGGAAATCCTGCGCGCGGAAGATGCATCCGGCTATCCCATCAACTGGGAAAGAAATGCTTTCCTGCTTAATCAGGGCATTCGGGCGGTGCACGATACAGGCCGGGATGCCTCTCATGCGCCGCGTGTGATGCTGCACATTGCCCAACCCGAAGAAGCAGAAGGTTGGTTACTGGCGGCGGAAAGGGCAGGTGTCACAGATTTTGATCTCATCGGTCTGTCCTATTATGTAGGCTGGTCGAACCACACCATACAAACGGTGGGCGGTATCATCAATCAACTGCGTTATCGCTTCGGTAAAGAAGTCATGATTGCCGAAACAGCTTATCCGTGGACACTGGAGGGTGTTAACGAAAGTGCGGGGAATATTCCAGGCCGCAATTTTCTCACCGATGGTTATCCGGCAACACCATCTGGGCAGCGCCAGTTTATGACTGATCTGACACAGACTGTCCTCAGCAGTAGCGGCAGAGGGGTTATCTACTGGGAACCAGCCTGGGTTTCTACGGACTGCTTCACGCTGTGGGGGCAGGGATCGCATTGGGAAAATGCTACCTTCTTCGATTTTCGGCAGGACAACGCCCTGCATGAAGGCATCAACTACTTACGCCATCCCTATGATTACCCGGTAGAAGTGGCACTGCGTTTCACCTGGGATGATGGCGAGATGCCGGCGCAGGTCTATTTTCGTGGTGAATTCACAGGCATGGGCAGGCGTGTTCTGACACTGCTGCCCGATGAGGACGGCGCTTTCACCCTACACGCACGGCTGATGCCGGGCAGTGAAATTCGCTATCAGTTCTATGGGCTGCTGCCCGCAGGACCGGAAAGCGCCTTGATCCCGGCATATTGTACAGACGAAGAGGGTTTTGCCGTGCTTACAGTCCCGGCTAATGCAATAACGATTGTTCACACTGGCGCCGATTGCCCTGCGAGCCATTGATGAGTGGAAAGACAGGCTCCCCGCAGTTCTGGAAGCCCAAATGATGGGCTGCATTTTCCTGGTGAAATTCGGCTTGCAATCATCCAGAATTGAGCAGTGTCAGGATTTCGGACACGGTATCTTCAAGCGTTAGTGCTTTGCCTCGCTTTATGGCCTCGTGATAACGCTCTTTGCCCAGTTCAGCCTCCAACTGGTCAAAGACTGCCGGACTGAACAGGCTTGGCGTAATCTGGGATATATACCCGCTTAGTAACCCAGCCCACGCGGCGGCCTGTTCTGCTTTTCCCAGGTGCTGCCACAGGGCCACCGCGGCGGCGAGTGCTTTCGCCATAAAATGGGGTGTGCCAAGCTGCTGAGCGCTGCTGAGCGCCTCCTGCAGACGAGTGCGTGCAGCTTCCGTCTCGCCGCAGGTGAGATGCACAAAGACCATGTCATGGGCGATTTCGCAAACCCGCAGCAGAAAGTGGGCCTCTCGCACAATGATCAGCCCTGCTTCGAAGTGGCTCAGCGCAACAATATAGTCCCCCTGGAAATACTTGACCTGCCCCAGTCCATGCAGGCCGTTGGCGATAGTGGATGGCGCAGACCCTACCGCGCGAGCGGCATCTATCCCCTCTTCGTAGTGGACACAGGCGTTCTCATAGTCTCCCTGAGCTTTTTCACCATGTGCCAGCGAGAACAAAGCCGGTGGCAAAAAGCGCGATATACCAAGCGGACGCGCCATCGTTATCGCATGATGTGCATGTTCCTTCGCTGCCGGGTAATCCTCCATGGCAAGATAGATGCCGCTCATCGAGAGATGCGCTTCGAGAATAGCGTGTTCGTTATCCGCGGCGATAGAGCTGTCGAGATACTGGCGGTAATAACGGTGCGCCTGCTGATAATCACCTCTGACATTGGCGACACGTCCCAGGCCCAGATACACTTGTCCGGTTTCCTCGCTGGCAGCGCAGGTCTGCAACCGGGCAAGGCTGGTGCTGAGCACTTCTTCCGCCTGCTCATACTGACTTCGAATAAAGGCGACGGCCCCCAGCAGGAAATAAGCCCGCCCCACGTTAAAATCATCATGCGCCACCTGTGCACACTCCATCAGTCTGTGTGCGTACTGCTCGGCCTGATCGGGCAGTTCCATCGAGAGGCTTAGAAAACCCAACTGGTACAGCAGGAAGTGCTCCGCTTTGCTATCATGAATTTTTTGTGCCGCATCCAGCGCCTGCTGTACCCAGTCAAACTGCTCTGACGTGGTCAGGCGCACCCGCAGGGCTGCTGCTGTGTCCACAGGAAATGTGGCACATACGTGGGCACGGGCAAGGTCTGTGTCTTTCCATGCCGCAGACCATGCCTGCCACTGTTTGATTTGCTCCCAATCCTGATGAATCTGATTGAGCCAGTAATTCTGGTTTTCACGCCCACGGCGGCTGGCGCTTTCCGCCTTCTTCAACTTCGTGAGGTAATGGTGCGCCATACGAAGCTGAGCATTCTGAACAGGTGATTGTGCTGTAATCACGGCAGGCTCCCAAATTCCGTTTCGAGCAGTGAACGTGCGTGCAGCACCAGCAGGGCGTGCATCTGGAAGCGTCCGCCACCCACTGGCTCCAACAATCCATGATCCACCAACTGGCGCGCGAACATACGTGGGTCGGGCACATCCCATGCAGCGGCCATCGCAGCCATATCAAATGTAGCGGGCTTAGGCACAAACAGTCCCAGCAGCGCAAACCGTCCCCGCATCTCTGCATCCAGCGCATCAGTGCTGCGTTTCAGCAGTGCCGCCACCGTAGGCGATGTGTCGCGCTCAACCCCAAGCATCTCACTGGGCGGCTGTGCCTTTAACAGATTTGCTCCACTGCGCAATTCGACCAGTAGTTCGCTTACACCCCAGCCAAGCCGCGACTCCGCCTGCAGCAGCCGCCCGGCCACATGAATCGCCAGCGGCAGCCCTTCCAGATCATGGATCAGTTCGCGCGTTTCTTGGGGATACTGCGCGACAGTTTCCGGTGTCAGTTTGTCCAGCAGCTCCAGCCCGGCTGCTTCCGACAGGACTGGCAGGCGGTAAATATCCCTGGCAGTTGGAGCCAGCGCACCCGCGACATCGTTCAGGCGGCTGGTGAGTACCAGTGCGCAGAACTGCCCTCCCACTCGAAACGGTGCTGCATGTTCGCTCTGCCACACATCGTCCACGATCAACAGCATCCGCTTTTCACGCAGAATCGCGGTGAGCTGCGCGCTGATCTCCTCGGTTTTCTGGGCGCGTCCCGGTTCTCCTCCTCTGATCACATCTGCCCAGGTGTTAATTTCGCTCGCGATATCAGGGTTTTCGCCCAGCGATGCCCACAGAATGCCATCGGGAAACTGCCGGGCGATCTCCAGGTCATGGGCGAGTAAGGCGACAATCGTACTCTTGCCCACCCCCGGCCAGCCCTGAATCATGGTCACAGCGCTCATTTCCCCGCCGACACCCAGCCGATTTTTAATGGCTCGCAGCGCTTCGTCCCGGCCCACAATGAGCGAGGGGAGGGGTGGTAGTATGCTGGTGGATGATATAACATTCAATTCACCGGACTGCACTTTAGAAAACTGATTGCCCTGAATCGCCTCGTAAAGCTGGCTGGTTTCCTCTTCGGGTGGGCTTGCCAGCTCCTCATTCAATAGATCCACACACTGCTGATACTGCCGCAGCGCTGCCGATCGCTGGCCGCTGGCGGCAAACAATCGCATCAGCAGACGGTGAGCAGGTTCGTGAAGTTCATCAAGCTCAAGCCAGCGGCGGGCATAGGTGATGGCGAACTCAAAACGTTTGGCTTCGGCTTCATGATGTGCCAGGCGGCGCATCATACCTGCGAGTTCACGACGCAGCCATTCCTGCTGTGTCAACTGCCAGTCATCGTAATCCACGCTGCCTTGCAGGTGAAACCCGGACAGAAAATCCGAATGATAATATTCTATCGCCTGTTGATACAGGCTTAAACATGCCTCACACACTGTCTCCAGGGGGTGCCCATGTGAACCACATTGGGAAAGTAAACCTGTGAATGCCTTCACATCCACCCAGACAACATCCTGCTTCAGGGCCAGGGTGGAACGATCCGCCTGAATCCACTCGATAGGAACGGTGGTCGTTAACGCCCGCAGGGTACTGCGCAGCGCGCTGCGCGCATGTTCATGGTCAAGTTCAGGCCAGAGCAGATCTGCCACTATATCGCGGGTTGGTGGTTGCTGGGCTAATGCCAGGTAGGCCGCCAATGCCAGTGCCTTGCGTCGCTCGACCCTGACCGGCTTTCCCTCATACTCAATTCGAGGGGCACCAAACAGATACAGTCGTACCTCACTCATTTACAATGCCCTTCTGTCATGGTCTTGTCCCGCTTCTGTCACGGTTAATGCTTATACTACCACTAATCATTAAATGCATACCACGCGCTGAGGTCAATAGGCCGATTGAGGGTAGAAACTTGCAGAATATTATGAATTACACAAACAATAAGTTTGCTTATGATATAACAGCAGTACGTGCCGATTTCCCCATTCTGCACCAGGAGCATCACCCAGGCACACCGCTGGTCTACCTGGATAATGCCGCGACCAGCCAGAAGCCCATAGCGGTGCTTGAGGCGCTGGATAGCTACTACCGTCGTTACAACGCGAACGTGCATCGTGGCATTCACAGGCTGAGCGAGGAGGCAACTGCCGCCTATGAAGATGCCCGCATTAAGATCCGTCGCTTCATTAACGCAGGCAGTAAGCGCGAAATCATTTTTACACGGGGCACAACGGAAGGGATGAACCTCATCGCGCAGAGCTGGGGGCGGG
>JBGSXK010000660.1:0-6909 GCA_041751455.1 Anaerolineae bacterium | reverse complement strand
AAAGGCAGAGTAAATGCCGGATAATAGCGGACAGGTCATCAAAGGTTATCATTTGCGTGAGCGCATCGGCAAAGGCGGCTTCGGTGAGGTCTACCGTGCCTACCAGCCGCTCATCGAACGCGATGTGGTCATTAAAGTAATCCTGCCTATTTTTGCCAACGATCCTTATTTTATCCGTAGTTTTGAAGCCGAAGCTCAGCTTATCGCCCGCCTGGAGCACCTGCATATTGTCCCACTTTATGACTACTGGCGTGACCCCCAGGGCGCTTATTTAGTGATGCGCTGGCTGCGCGGAGGCAGCCTGCTGGACTCAATCAAGCATGGCGCGTGGGAGCCAGGGGCAGTGGTCAAACTGCTTGATCAGCTCACCGGCGCGCTGACTACTGCCCATCGTAATAGTATCGTGCATCAGGACATTAAACCAGCTAACATCCTGCTGGATGAAGACAACAACGCCTATCTTTCCGACTTCGGCCTGGCAAAAGATCTTAACCTGGGCATAGACCTGGCTGCGTCTGCGAATAAGGAAACTATTCACGGCTCCCCAGCCTATATTTCGCCGGAACAGATCATGCGGGCGAAGATCACACCGCAAACCGACATTTACAGCTTAGGCGTGGTGCTGTATGAGGCTCTCACAGGCTTTCACCCCTTCCAGGAGCAGGATATTCTCAAGCTGCTGCAATATCAACTGAATTCCCCGCTGCCCTCGCTGCGCAAGTTCCATCCCGACCTGCCCGAAACGCTTGATCTGGTAATCTGGCGTGCCACCTCCAAAGACCCTGATCTGCGCTACCCCACCGTGCTGGAAATGGCCGATCATTTTCGGCGTGTTGTAGCAGAAAGCCAGTATAAAGTGATGGAAACCGGTGGCCAACCCGCTACAGGGAAAACGCTTGAAAGACCCCAAACCCTCATCCTTAATCTCGATACGATTGATAAACTTATCAATGCCCCGATCAATCCCTATAAAGGCCTTCGTCCTTTCCAGGAAGCAGATGCCGCTGATTTTCACGGACGAGAAAGCCTGATTGAACGACTTGTTGAGCGTCTGACAGAGCCTGAGTCTCCTCAAAACGGGCGCTTTCTGGCTGTAGTCGGCCCCAGCGGCAGCGGCAAATCCAGTGTGATCAAAGCTGGTTTACTACCTGCAATCCGTCATGAAACTCACGCTTCTTCGACGCATTGGTACATTGTCGAGATGACACCGGGGGAGGAACCCGTTAAAAAGCTGGAGGCGGCAGTGCTGCGCGTGGCCGCGCGAGGTGATTCCGGGCTATTCCAGACCTTACATACCGATCAACATAGTCTATCCCCCATTCTTGAGCAGGTTCTGCCGCTCGATAGCGGTGAACTGGTGCTGGTGATCGACCAGTTTGAGGAAGTCTTCACACTGACCGAAGATGAGCAAACACGGGCACATTTTTTAAGTTTACTACATCATGCAGTCACCACACCAGCCAGCCGTCTGCGTATCATCATCACACTGCGGGCGGATTTTTATGACCGTCCACTGCTCTATCCCGGCTTTGGTGAGCTGATCCAGGCCAACACCGAAGTGGTGCTGCCGCTTACAGCCAATGAGCTGGAACGCGCCATGAGCCAACCCGCTCAAAGAGCGGGACTGAGCCTGGAAGATGGGTTGTCCGATCTGATTATTGAGGATGTCGGTCAGCAGCCCGGCGCACTGCCACTGCTGCAATATGCTTTGACAGAGATGCACGAAAAACGCGAAGGCAAAAAGCTGACCTTACGGGCATATCGCGCCAGCGGTGGCATATCGGGCGCGCTGGCACGCCGCGCCGACGAAATCTATGAACAGCTCACTCCAGATGAGCGCGGCGTGGCAAAGCAGCTTTTTCTACGGCTGGTCGCACTGGGCGATCACACAGAAGATACCCGCCGTCGTGTTCTACAATCCGAGCTTTTCACCCTCAATACGGATCGAATCACCATCCAGACCGTGATTGATCGTTTCGCACACTACCGCCTGTTGGCCTTTGACCGCGACCCCGCCACCCGCACCCCCACCGTAGAAATCGCCCATGAAGCGCTTATTCGCCGATGGGAGCAGCTTCAGAACTGGCTCAACGAGAATCGGGATGATCTCCGCCTGCAGCGCCAGTTAAGTAATATGACAGCAGACTGGTTAAAAGCGCAGCGTGATGCGAGCTTTCTGGCGATGGGGGCACGTCTGGCACAGTTCGAGACGCTGACACAGCATACTTCGGTCACACTCAGCCAGGACGAAGCCGCCTACATCCAACAAAGCATTCGACTGCGACAGCGTATCCTGCGCCGCAGGCAGTTATTCATCACTGGGCTGGTGATTGTCGCACTGGTGGCGACCAGCCTGGCGATCTATGCGGTCGATCAGCGTG
This sequence comes from Anaerolineae bacterium, assembly GCA_041751455.1. Lineage (GTDB taxonomy): Bacteria > Chloroflexota > Anaerolineae > Aggregatilineales > Phototrophicaceae > JAIOHN01. Next base: position 4,528 of record JBGSXK010000660.1, on the reverse strand, counting down.
ACAAGACAGAGGTTGCCCGGCAGGATGCAGTGGTGGCACAGGCCACCGCTGTAGCCGAGCGTGACAGGGCTGATAACGAAGCGCGCATCTCAAAATCTCGCGAGTTAGCCGCTTCAGCTCTCACACAGCTTAACCGGATAGACCTGCCGCTGCTGCTGAGCCTGGAGGCGTTACACACAGCAGATACATTTGAGGCACGGCACAGCCTCGTCACGGCATTACAGGCTCAGCCACAGCTTGTGTCATTTTTAAACGGCCACGCCGATTGGGTGCGCGCAGTAGCTTACAGCCCTGACGGAGCATTAATCGCCTCTGCCAGCCGCGATCGCACGGTTCGACTGTGGGATGCACATACTTTTCAGCCTCTCGGTGAACCGCTTACTCTTCACACAGCCTGGATCAACACACTGGCATTCAGCCCGGACGGGCACATACTGGCCTCAGCAGCAGAAGACGGCACACTGGTGCTGTGGGATCGACAAGAAGGTACAGCACTAAACCTCGAAGGTCACACTCAGGCCGTTTACAGCATCGCTATCAGCCCCGATGGCAGGACACTGGCCTCTGGCAGCGCGGACGGCACTATACGCCTGTGGGATATTGAAAGTGGGCAAAGCACGGGTGAGCCGCTGCAACTCTCAGCAGCAGTCTATAGCGTCGCCTTTCACCCTGACGGCGAAACACTGGCCTCTGGCAGCGCCGATGGCACCATCCAGCTATGGCATCTGCCCGAAAGCAGCAGCCAGCAGTTGGAAGGGCACACCAACTGGGTACTTGCCCTTGCTTTCAGCCCTCAGGGTGACACCCTCGCCTCTGGCAGTGCCGATAACACCGTGCGCCTGTGGGATCTCTCTACAGGTCAGGCCGCTGTGCTGCGTGGGCATACAGATTGGATCAGGGATGTGGATTTTGACAGCAGCGGCCAGCAAATGATTTCTGGCGGTGTAGACAGTCGTATCTTCCTGTGGGATACCGCCAGTGCCAGGCCGCTGCAAGCGCTGATCAATATCAGTCAAAGCCCGGTCTGGAGCGTGGCATTCAGCCCCGAAAACAGCTATATGGTAACGGGTGGAGCCACCAATACATTACAGGTGTGGGACTGGCAGGCACAACCCGCTCTTATCCTCACACAGATCACCCAACCGGAGCAGATCTTAAGCCTGGCCTTCAGTCCCGATGGCACATGGATGGCCTCAGCAGGTGGGCTAGACGGCGATTTTGCCATAAGGCTGTGGCAGGACACCATAGACACAGAAGTCCTGACGGGGCACACCGCCTCGGTCACAGGTTTGACCTTCAACCCTGCCGAAAACCAGCTTGCCTCTGCCAGTCTGGATGGCACGGCGCGCATCTGGGATATGACAAGCTACGAACCTCTGTTTACGCTGGAAGCCGACGATAGCCTTTTCAGCCTCGCTTACAGCCCGAGCGGGCATATACTGGCAACAGGTGATAACGATGGGTATATCGTCTTGTGGGATACTTCCACAGGTGAGCGCCTGGGCAATCCTCTGATCGGTCATACAGACCGTATTATCAGTTTAGCATTCAGCCCGGATGGTGCCATAATGGCCTCCGCCAGCCGCGACACGACCCTGCGCTTATGGGATCTACAGACAGGCACGGCGCTTGGTGATCCTCTGCGCGGCCATACCGACGGCCTGCTTGACCTTAGCTTCAGTCCCGATGGGCAGTTATTAGCTTCCGCCAGCCGTGATACGACCCTGCGCCTGTGGGATGTACACACAGGTCAGACAGTGGGCGATCCCCTGCGGGGACATAGCAACTGGGTGATGCGCGCCGTCTTCAGTCCAGATGGTCGCACACTAGCCTCAGCCAGTGGAGACGGTACGATTATCCTTTGGGACAGCGCCACCCTGCGGCCTATCGGCCAACCCTTGAAAGGCCATACGGATTGGGTCAATACGCTGGCCTATCATCCCGATGGTGCTTTCCTGGTCTCTGGCGGGCGCGACGGCCAGATAATCTGGTGGAGCAGCGGTCTGCAAGACTGGCAGGCGCGCGCCTGTGCCCTGGCCAACCGTACCCTCACTACCGAAGAAGCACAGCTATATCTGCAACGTGAACTACCAACCCAGATTTGTCCGCCCGGCTCATCATAAAGGGACAACATCATGCACAAACTGATGCTTATCGCGTTTATTCTGTTCGGTGTAGCCCTCTGGGGGGATGTTCTGCTGGCACAGGAAACCAGCATCGCCGGCGACTGCCCAGCAATGGTACAGACCGCGATTTCACTCACCAGCCTGCGCTGCGAACCCACCAGCACAAATCAGGTCTGCTATGGCCATCTCGTGCTGGATGCTCAGCCGCGCACCGGGCTGTCCTCCTTTAATTTCCGCCAGCCGGGTGACATCGTGGACGTGGTGCAGGTGCAAAGCCTGCGCCTCAGCGCGATGGATACCCAGACTGGACAGTGGGGGCTGGTGATGATGCAGATTGAGGCCGCCCTCGTCGGCAACCAAAGCAGCACACCTGCCGAGCGCGATGTGCAGATTCTGCTTTTTGGCGATGTAGCACTGGACGATGCAGGCCAGTTTCTTACGGCGACTGCCGAGGATGACCTGAATATTCGCAGCCAGCCCTCCACCAGCAGTCAGGTCCTCGCTTCGCTCACCACCGGCGCTATCCTTACCGTTAATGGGCGTTTACAGGACAATAGCTGGCTGCGGGCACGCTTGCCCGATCAGAATGGCACGGGCTGGATTTTTGCGGATTTTGTCACACTCAATGGCGACCCTGACACACTGACTGAACTCACATTGGAGGAAGCCAGTACCCCCGTGAGTGATGATCTGGCACGTTATGGCCCCATGCAGGCGTTTTACTTCCAGAGCAGCGCAGAGGATGCCCCCTGTGCTGAAGCACCCAACAGCGGCGTTTTAATCCAGACCCCTGAAGGAGTCGCGTCAGTCTCCATCTGGATGGATGAGGTAGTCATTGAGATGGACGCAACCGCTTTTGTCACCGCACAACCCGGTGGCAATCTTACAGTGAACATTCTTGAGGGCACTGCACAGGTCACGGCAGAGGGTGAGACCAGAACGGTCACGGCCGGAATGCAGATCACAGTGCCGTTGGACGAAGACTTAAACGCCAGTGATGTCCCCGGCGACCCCCAGCCCTACACGGCAGAGAATATCCAATCACTGCCCATCAGCCTGCTGAATGATCCCATTACCATCAGTCCGCCATTGGAACTGCCCCCCGGCACACCGCTGGCAGGAAACTGGCGCTTTACCTGGGGCACGGAGAGTCTTACCTGCCCGGATGGCACCATTGTCCCCTTTACAAGCACAGGCACAGCCAGCAGTATCACTCTACAGGACGAAGCGCTGAACTGGGCGGACACGATTTATAATCGGACAACAGTCGGGGTCTATCAGGCGGCCTATGTGGATGGAAGCGGCAATCTCCATCAGGACACCCTGCAAATCATCGCGCCAGATCGCATCGAAGGCGAAAAAGTCCTGGACCTTGCCAGTCCTGCCTGTACCCTGAATGTGACTTTCCGGTTACAGCTTATCCTCCCGGCGGATTAGACAACTGGCCTGCTGCGCCCGCGACGATAGCCTGCCGCCACGAGGATACTGATAAGTACGAAACTGCCAGCGATCAGTGCAGTCCGCTCAAGAGGTGTTTCGCCTGTATTGGGTAACTGGCTCACTGCCAGAAAGCGCATTTCGGCACAGCTTGGCGCACGATTCGAGGGGCTGGTCAGGCAGGCGCGATTGCTGATTTCAGCAAAAACGCCCTCCTCGCGCACCCGTGCAACCAGGGTGATAGTCACACGTCCTCCGGCAGTCAACCGGGACTGAGAGAAAATCACCTGCTGGCCGTTCACCGTCACCGTGCCCGATGTCGCTGCTGCGGTCAGGATTTCCAAAGCATCCGGCATCCGATCCCGGACATCGACCTGCAACACATCCTCAGCCGTCGGGTTAATGACACGCAGAGTATAAGTCACAGTAGTGCCCGGCGCAGCCACTGGAGGCTCGCCAATTTTGGAAATATACGGCTCGTCAATGACGATGCTGGTCAGCCCGTCAGCACTGACCAGCGTCTGACCCGACGCCGGGTCATTACCCCCAGGAATGAGCTGAAAACCCACTGCCGCCTGATCCCCCGCAGGGATGATACCCAGTTCACAGCGCACAACCCCTGCATTCTCTACGCACAAGGGTGCCCCTGGCCTGGACGAAACATACTGCACACCGGGGCGCAGCGCCTCGGAAAGCACAACGTTATTGGCCGCCCCATTCCCGCTGTTATCCACAATAATGCTGACCGAATCCTCTCCAGCCTCTTTTGTGACTCCCAGCGTGGGGAGCGCTGTCGGCGTGAAACTGGGCAGCAGGGTCATTGTGAGGGTGGCCGTCACAGTCGGTGTTGCAGTCATCGTAACCGTTGCTGTGGATGTGGCCGTCGCTGTCGCAGTGGGTGTGCGCGTCAGCGTCGCCGTGGCTGTTGGTGTTGCAGTGCGCGTCAGTGTCGCTGTAGGCGTGTT
>JBGSXK010000659.1:0-9418 GCA_041751455.1 Anaerolineae bacterium | reverse complement strand
ACTGGCAGTTTCTCAAGCTGGCCTTCTCTTCCCCTGACCAGACCATGAGCGGCCTGGGAGTGCTTTTTTCCGGCGCGGCCAGCTACAGTGACAGCAGCGATCTTTCGGGTGGGGCAACCCGTTCCGCCGATTTTCGCGCCTGGATGAGTCCGGTGATCGGCAGTGTGCCTAATTTCCAGACCCTGGGCGCAGACCCGGCGGCGGCGATGGCGCGCGGCGCTTCAACAGTCGAGATCGCGCTGCTGCCAGAGAGCCAGTGGCTGCTCAACCTCAACGGCCTGCTCAACAACGAATTGATGATGTTCAGCTATCCCACCTATGCCTTTGTGCTGGATTTCCCGCTGGCGCGCTGGCGTGATCCTGTCCCCGCAGACCCGAACGCCCCAGTGGAACTGGCTGCGGTAGAGGTACTGGCGAACTGGCTGACTCACACCACCCGTCAGGCACGGCTGGTTACGTATGGCCTGCGCCCGGCCAGCAGTGATCCCACTGCGGCGGACAGGCTTTTCAGCGCGGCAGAGGCCTATGGGATCCAGCTTTCGCCGGATTTCAGCCAGACTGTGCAGCCCCCCACCCGCAGCGAAGCACAGAGCCTTATCCAGTGGTTTACGCAGACCGGGCGACGATAGCCAGCAGTCAGAGATCAGGTTTCAACAAAATCCATTCAGCGTCTTTTAGGAGTTCATACAGTGAAGCAAAGACCCATTTTATACATTGTGATCAGCCTGCTGCTTGCGGCACTGGCCGCCTGTAATGGCAGCAACAACCCCAGCACGATTAATACCTCCAACGGCGTACAGCGCCCTGGTAACGCCATTGATGTGACCGTCGTCTATGCGCCGGAGTCCGAGCAGTTTATGCCGCAGGCGATGGAGGACTTTAACCGCGCCTATGCGCAGGGGCGCAACCCGGTTACAGGGCAGAACCTCGCCAGCGGGGAACGTCCCGTTTATGTGACCGGACGGAATGCCTCATCGGGTACAGTCATGCAGGGCATTGTGAATGCCATTATCGCCCCTAATAACGCCAATGTCGAACGCCCGGTGATCTTCCAGCCCTCGGTGAGTCACTGGCTGGCGCTGGCGAATTACCAGAGCGGGCGACAGGTTTTTGACCTGGCCGAGGCGCGCCCGGTCGCGCTGGCCCCGGTGGTGATGGCCATCTGGGAAAGTCGTTTGCAGGCTATACGCGACACGGTAGGGTATGACCAGATCGGCTGGGAAGAACTGCTGGGGGTGCTGGACAGCCCCAATGGCTGGCAGGATTATGGCTTCAGCGGGCGCAGGGCGGTCTATTATGGTCATACCGACCCCTTCATCAGTTCGACAGCCCTCTCAACGCTGATTTCGGAGTTTTACGCTGCCGCCCGTGCCGATGGTTTTACGGGCCGGCGGTTGGGTATGGATCAGGTCAATGACGAAGCGGTGCAGGACGGTGTGCGCAGAATCGAGCAGTTGATTCGCCATTACTCGCAGCGCACCACGGAGTTCCGCGAATACATCGCTCAGGGGCCGGACTATCTGGACTTTGTAGCGCTGGAAGAAAACGACCTGATTTATATCAATACCGGCCAGACCGACCTTCAGCCGCCGGAGCGTCTGGTCGCACTTTACCCCAAAGAGGGCACCTTCTGGCATGAACACCCGATGGGCATCGTCAATGCCGATTGGGTCACACCGGAGCAGCAGGCAGCTGCGCGCGTGTTTGTCGATTATCTGCTGACCGAAGCCGTGCAGCAGCGGATCATGGAGCAGGGTTTCCGCCCGGCCAACCCGGATGTGGAACTGGGCTTTCCCTTCGTGGAGGAAAATGGCGTAGACCCTGCCGGGCCACCCACTGTGCTGGACGTGCCCGCGCCGGATGTAATCGCTGCCATCCAGCAAAGCTGGTCTTTCGTCAAGAAGCAGGCCGATGTGATGATCCTGATCGATATCTCTGGCTCCATGGAAGGCGACAAGATCAACCAGGCCAAGCAGGCAGCACAGGCCTTTGTCGAGAATATGGAGCCAACAAACCGCATCGGCCTGGCGCTGTTTAATGAAGGTGTGGAGCTGCGCATCCCACTGGAAAATGCGGAAACTGTGCGCCAGCGCGTGATCAGCAACATCAGTGGGCTGCGGGCAGGCGGCGGTACTGCGCTCAACAGGGCGGTGCTGGAAGTCGTGGAACTTATGAACGAGGAAAGCGACAGCGAACGTATTCGCGCGGTGGTCATCCTCAGTGATGGGGCAGATACCAGCGATGGCCGTGTGACACTCAATGATGCCCTGCGTGCCATCACCGCCAGCCGCGAAACCCCCAACCCGGTGATCGTCATCCCGGTGGCCTATGGCGCAGATGCTGACATCAATGCACTCAGCAGCATCGCGCGCTCCAGCAATACCCGGGTTTCCAGTGGCGACCCCCAGAATATCCTGGGAGTCCTGGAGATCATCAGCAGCTACTTCTAATTCAAGTCTGTCATGGGGCGAAGCATTGCTTCGCCCCTGCTGCTTAACCTCGGTGAAGTTTCTCACTTTCCCCTTGGGCATCATTGGTTTTTCCGTGGCTTGCTGTTACACTCAGGTTTCATAATAGAGTTCGTAACAGGGGAAGCTAGGATGACAGAAGACCGCGCGGCGGCGCTGGCTGCCATTGCCGAACAGATCAGGGTATGTACACGCTGCGACCTCTATAAAGGTACCCACAATCCTGTGCCTGGCGCGGGTAATATTCGGGCAGAAATCATGTTCATCGGCGAAGGCCCCGGTTATTATGAAGACCAGCAGGGCCTGCCCTTTGTGGGGCGCTCTGGCGATTACCTCAATTATCTGCTCAACCTGATTGACATCAAACGCGAGGATGTGTTTATCACCAACGTGGTCAAGCACCGCCCGCCAGAAAACCGTGACCCCACACCGGATGAAATCATCGCCTGCAAACCGTACCTGGATGAGCAGATCAGGCTGATTGACCCGCTGGTGATCGCTACACTGGGACGCTTTAGCATGGCGCGTTATTTCCCCAATGGCAAAATCACACAGATTCACGGCCAGCCGAAATACGAAGAAGGCCGTGCCTATTACCCGCTGTTCCATCCGGCGGCGGTGCTGCGTAATCCCGGCCTGCGACGGGCAATGGAAGATGATATTAAACGTTTGCTGGAAGTGATTGAGAAAGTGAAGGCGATGCGTGCAGGCAATGAGGGGGATGCAGCGCCATCACCAACAGATAGCACTGAGGACGATACTCCCCCACAGCAGCTTTCCTTGTTTTAAGGGTTACAGCGCGGCAATCTGCTCGATGATACGCTCAATCGCAACCTGATCCAGCCGCCCCGCGCAGCGCAGCCGGGTGTGAGGCCGCATCATTTTCAGCAGATCGGCCAGGAAGGGGTGAGTCTGGTACAGGCGTACCTGCAAATTCAACTGATAGCCTTCGCGCAGCTCCGCCGTGACAAGATTATTGCTGTTAAGCACCACGCGGCGCAGATAGGCACCGGGAATGCTGGCGGGCGGGCGTGGACGCACAGTCTGAGGTTTGAGCAGCAGACGGTGGGTGGTAATGACAGCCTGGAGCGTGGGCAATGTGCTCACCCAGCCGCCGGGCGAGTCCTGTACGAGCTGCACATAGTAGTGGTTAATGGGATGCTCATACGTTGAAAGTTCGATTTCCTTAAATGCCCCCAACATTGCATTTGACCTTTCAACAATTTTCTCTAAGGATAGGCGTAAAGCAGGTGTCAAACTATGGGAAATTAGTCTGTACACTGCGGTGATATCCCTACTCGATCCTAATGAGAGTACAGGACTACCCTAACAAGAACATAAAATGTATAACATTTTTTTTACAACTCAGCGTTAATTCATATAATCCTTGTGAGTCAGACGCGGTACGATGCGCGGCTGTACAGCAGGTGTAAGCATTTCGCAGATGTCCTTCACCAGCCGCCCGCCCTGCCCCCAATCAATAAACAGATAAAGAAGCTGTCCACTGTTGAGGCTGATAATCACCCCATCACGCTTACCGAGGCTGACATTCCAGGCCCGCGCCAGGCTGCTGCCGTTGATGACACACGGGTCAGCTTCGCTCTGTACTTCGTCAGGTATCAGGATCACACGGCGGTTCGTGATAATAGCGCGCATCCAGGGGCCGCGTCCATCCCAGCCCAGGGTGGTAAAGTGTGCGTAGCGTACCAGATACCGCCCCAGAGGATACTCACCATGCTGCAACGTCAAATTCATGCGGGAAGACCCTTATCATTGGAAGATCATCTTTACGATTTTCATTATAGTAAGAGGGCATGGCTATCATTACCCTAAATATCGGGGGTTGTTTAAGCTGCCCGGCATCTCAACTGTCCTTATAGAAATTAATAGCAAGATTACAGGGCAGGCATTTGTCCGGCTGTACGCTATAATGATCTGCCTGATGGGGGGGTGGATGTGTCCCGGTGGATGCCCCGGTCTTCAAAATCGGTGGCGGGCTGCGCAGAGCAGGCCGCGGTGGGTTCGACTCCCATCCACTCCCGTCCCCCAGGCTTAGCAGTCATTGACGGCTGGGCCGATCTCACCGCTGGGACGTGCCTCCAGAGTCAGCGGCACTTCAAATGTCTCTGTCCCACGGACCACCAGCAGGTTAAGCACATCGCCCGGCGACGAATTCATGACGAGGTAGGCCAGCAGTTCATCAATATCATTGACATAAAGCCCGTTGACCGCCACGATGATATCACCCCCGCTACATACTCGCCCGCCGCGCACATCCATCAGGCGGCTGCCGCCGCGCAGCCCGGCTTTATCCGCAGGCGATCCATTGTTCACCCTGTCGATCAGCACGCCGGCGGTCACAGGCAGGTTCAGCGGCTCAGCCAGGGCAGCCACGCTGAAGCCCGCATCTTCCGGCAGAGTTTGAATCCCCAGCCAGGCATAATCCACCCGCCCATCATCGATCAGTTCCGGCACCACCCGACGTACGGTATTCGCGGGAATGGCGAAACCCACCCCCTGGAACACGCCGCTGTCGGTGCGGATGGCGGTATTCACGCCGATGAGTTCCCCATGCGAGTTGAGCAGCGGCCCGCCGGAATTGCCGGGGTTGATGTCGGTATCCACCTGGATAATCGATGGGTTATTAAACGAGGGTATCGCATTGGCTTCGAGCAGGGACGCTGAAGGAAGCTGCCGCCCCAGCCCACTGACAATACCCAGTGTCATCGAACTGGCGAGGCCGAAGGGGTTGCCGATAGCAATCGCCCGTTCTCCCACTCGTACCCTGTTCGAATCGGCAAAGGTCACGGGCAGCAGACGTTCCATCGTCACTTCGACCTTAATCACCGCCAGATCGCTGTACGAGTCTGTGCCGACAAGCTGAGCATCGGCAATGTAACCATTGTTAAAGGTGACAACGATACTCTGTGCCCCGGCTACCACATGCGCGTTGGTGACGATATGCCCCAGGCGATCATATATAAAGCCTGACCCGCGCCCCAGGTCAAGCGTGCCTGGGTCTGCAATCCCGCCAATCGCTTCGATATTGACTACCGATGGTGCCAGGCGCTCATAGATATTGGTCAGCAGCAGGTATTCCGCGTCGGCTGTGTCAATCACCTCCTGTGGCACGGCAGTGGGCTGTTCCTGAAAGGCCATACTGACCGGTAAGTCGGCAGCGGGTGTGCTGGCGCTGGCCTGGGGTGGCCGGGCTGGTGTGGCCTCTGCGGCACAAGCTGTCAGCAGTGTTCCCATAAGGAATAATTTCGCCAGAGATTTCCACATCATCACAATCCGCTCTCGCTCACCATTCATCTGCCGCCCATTCTAGCACAACCAGGTCGGGATATGTGCTTTGCAAAGTTTATCGAACACCATTTAAAGCGCACAGGCCGCCCGAAAAGCCCATATTATTGAGTGTAAAATTAACATTGCGTTTTATAATAAATCTAATACTGCTGACTAATTCATCCACTTTCACAAAAAATTCATAGTTATTACTGAAGCGCAAGGGTGATGTAAGGTGATGTAATTAATCTCTGTTATATAGGTTCGTTGTACGTTCATGTTCGTTTTATATCGGGAAGAAGGATTATGCCCTACAAAAAGAAAGTCTTATTGGGGATCATCGGCCTGTTGATCTTAAGTGCTTCGGCACTGATCGCACCGGTGGCACTGGCCGAAGGTGATATCTGTGGTGACGTGGTGTTCTACCAGCTTACCGCAGAGCCTAATCAGAACATCGGCGGAGTTGCCATCTGGAACAATACCGTAAATACATTTGTCCGTTACTTTACCTTTGACAGCTCCTGGCTGATCCAGCAGGTACAGCTTAATATCAATGGCAACCTTTACAGCCAGGTCACAGGTGGGGTGACAGATTATACCCAGACTCTAGCGCTGCCCGCAGCAGGTGGTACTACAGTGTCCGTCGTCGGGAGCGTACTGGTGACAAATAACAGCCAGTATGTTAATGCCTGGGTTGGTTTCACGCAGGGTAATCCGATCTCCTACACTGTCAAGAGCTGCGAAGGCGAACCGCCGCCCCCACCCCCACCACCGCCTGCTCCCGGTGGTACTCAGGGCTGTACCCCCGGTTACTGGCGGCAGCCGCATCACTATGACTCCTGGGTCGGCTACAGCCCCAGCGCACGCTACTCGGATGTGTTCGGTGTTGGCCCGGCGATGACACTCGGTAACGCGGTGAAGGCCAATGGCGGTGGTGAAAATGCACTCCTGCGGCATAGTGTCGCGGCGCTGCTCAACGCATCCAGCAGTGTGGATTACCAGTATAATGTAGCCCAGGTCATCAGCCAGGTGCAGGCAGCTTATGCCAGCGGCAGTTTCGAAGCCACAAAGAATGTCTTCGAGGCCCAGAACGAAAAAGGCTGCCCGCTTAACTAAGCAGCAGTTCCATAAGATCAATCGAAAAGCAGCGCCGTGTGGCGCTGCTTTTGTTTCCCCTACGGGTGGTTTTAAGGCGGATCGCAGATCAAGCCAGCAGTACCCCGTTCCCTGCCGGGTCGCGCAGGAACACACCATCCTCGCGGGTTTCCAGCTCGATACCTGCCTCTTCCAGTCGAGCGATGACTCCAGGCTTCTCAGCGCTGAGGTCAAGCACGTATTCGCATAGACCCAGAGTTTCCGCTGTGATGGGCGAAGGCAAACCGCTGCGCCAGGTATTAAGACCAAGATGATGATGATAGCCTGCTCTGGACATGAACAGGGCGCTGCCCGCCAACTGCTGCATGACTTCAAAGCCGAGCAGATCGCCATAGAAGCGCTGTGCCTGCGGCAGATGAGCGACATGCAGATGGATATGCCCCATGATCGTTTCCGCCGGGAGCTGCTCGAAGGGCTGATCGTCGCCCTCCACTTCCGCCAGCACGCTTTCCACATCCATCGGGAGGGTGTTCATTTCGACACTGCTACCGCGCAGCGGCCATTCCGTGCGTGGACGATCCCCATAAATCTCGATCCCGTTCCCCTCCGGGTCGGCCAGATAAATGGCCTCACTTACCAGATGGTCGGAAAGCCCTTGCAGCGGGGTGCGGTTGATGGCGAAGTGCCGCAGCACCCGGCCTAACTCGCGGCGAGAGGGCAGCAGCAGCGCAAAGTGATATAACCCGGTGCCGCCCTGGCTTTGCTGACCATGCCGCAGCTCTGTCAGCGTGAGCAGGTGAGTCGCTGTGCCCGGTGTACCCAGCATCACCGTGCTGTTCTGCTCATCCAGCACGGCCAGGCCGATCACCTGCTGGTAAAAATGAAGGGACTGCCGCAGATTTGCGACATTAAGATGAACTCTACCTACCGGCCAGTGCGTCATGGATTACCTTTCGCTTGTAATGTTGGGGTTTAATATTAGACGCGGGCAAGGGGCTAATATTTACTTTCCCCCCACTGGTGGCGTTCAGAACATCCAAAACACAGGGGTGAAACGCTCTAGGGGCGGGTTTAGAACCCGCCCGCAAATGATTTTTAATAGCTGGCCGCCGTAAAGCGCCAACCGTTATCCATGTCTGCCGCGATATAGCCCAGGCCAGGGAAGGGGAAATGATAGCCGAACAGCATCAGGTCGTCACTGGCCGCCTGGTCGAGCAGGGCGCGGCGGGTGCTGACCGCCTGATCAGGGTCTGCATCGAAGCCAAAGTACCAGTCCGGGCGCTGGACAGAAATCACCGGGTGGATGATGGCATCCACACTGTTAAGCAGGCTGCTGTCGCCGGAAGTGATCAGGAAGCCGTGATGACCGGGAGTGTGCCCTGCTGCCGCCACCGCTGTGATGCCCGGCAACACCTCATCGCCATCGTTATAATATTCCAGCAGGTCACTGTCGAGTACAGGCTGAAAAGTGTTCAGCGCATTCTGGAAGCCCTGGTTGCCTGTATCCGAATTGAGCAAATTCCATTCGGCCTGTGCTATCAGGTGGCGCGCATTAGGAAAGGCCAGGCTGCCACCAGGCGCGACTCCGCCAATATGATCACCATGCCAGTGTGTTATCACCACTTCAGTAATATCCTGCGGGGCGACACCGATCAGTTCCAGCGTGGGTATAAGCTGGCTGTCTGGCGCGCCACGCCCGGTGTCGAACAGCACCAGGTTATCGCCCGTATTGACGAGAAGCTGCTTAAAGTTGTTGGGCTGCTGCCCCTGTGGGAATCCGTTAGCGGCCAGCAGTGCGTTCACCTCGGCGACATCCGCATTGGCTGCCAGTGTATCCAGCCCGGTAGAGGCCACACCGTCGCGGATCACCGTGACTTCAAATTCGCCCAATGTAGTCCGGTAAAAGGCTGCTCCTGTCGGCACACTCTGCGCCACCACTGGCATCACTTCATAACCCAGCCTTGCGCCCAGCACCGCGCCTGCTGCGCCCGCGCCCATGCCCTTAAGAAAACTCCGTCTTGAAAGCTGCATAAGAAATTTACTCCTGATGATCTTTCACCTGCTTTGAGTATAGCGGACACCAGTCCACTTCAGGTTTAAAAGCAGGTGAGAGCGGGTGCAGGAGGGGTACAAACAAAAAGGCGGGTGTGTTCACCCGCCTCTGTGTGTATCAGATAAGTCCGCGCTGGATGCGCGAAGGAGGTTTAAACCTTAGCATGGGCCAGACTGGGCACCAGCATGCCCTTCAGAAGGCGTTCCATGGCGATAGTATGGCTGGACACGCGGCGCAGCTTAAACGATACGCTGTCGCAGTGCCAGTGGCCGTTATCGTAAGTCAGGCGGTGGTCGCTGTTGTTTCCATGAAAGACTGCATCAAAAGCGGTGAATTTAACCCGGTCACGTTCCTCTGCATAGCGAACAGCTTTCTCCACATCGCTCACCACATTTTGCCCCTGCGCATAGGGTAGTGGCCGTGTCCGCAGCATGGGCTTCAGCATCCGTTCCAGGGTCATGATGTGCGGGCAGATGCTGTGATGCGCGAAACCGGGGCAGGTGCAGTGCCATTG
>JBGSXK010000658.1:0-3012 GCA_041751455.1 Anaerolineae bacterium | reverse complement strand
AGGAAGAAGCGCGCCGACTGCTGGCGGGGATAAGTCAGTAAAATGTTCCGTACCCCTTTTAGCCATGACATCACACGTCACCCTGTCTTCGTGCGCGAGGCGCGCCGGGTACGCTGGGGAACTTCTCACAGCTATCTGAAGCACTATAGCTGGCGGCTTGTACTGCTGGTCCAGCCTGTCAGTTTTGGCCTCTGGGCGTGCATTATGGGGTTGATTTACCTCCTCACGCCGCCCTATTTGCGCAGCCGGGATTACTGGCCCATCGAGGCGGGATTCAATGCGGCAAACCTGCTTATTTTGAGTGCCATTGCTGCTAATCTGGTGCTGGATTTCTTCAGCACTCAGGCTGCGATTCACAGCATTAGCGGGGAAATTAACGCGGGACGGTGGGATTTGTTGCGGTTAACCGCGCTGCATGGCATAGGTATTGCCCGCGCCAAACATGCGGCTGCGCAGTTACGTGTCTGGCGCGGGATGATGATCGCCATCAGTGTACGCCTCGCTACAGTGTGGATGCTTGTGTTGGTGTACCTTGTTTTGCTCACTTACGACACAAACTTTTTTACAGGTTTATTGAACTATCCGATAGAGACAATTTTCTTCATTCTGGTGTTGTGTCTGACGGGGGCGATCTATGTGATGGAACCTTACTGGCGCATGAAAGCCATGACCACGCTGGGATTGATGGTTTCGACTTATGAATGGAATATCCCGCTGGCGCTGCTGGCGGCCACGGCGCTTATTTTTGCTGTGTGGCTGGCCCAGTTTGTGATCGCAGCCAGTCTGATATTTGGGTTGGGGTTGTTCGCGCCGGTGTTTTTTATCAGCCCGTCACCGGTGTTTGGGTTGGTTTATCTGCTGCTCAGTGTGTTGGTGACCGGGCTGACAATTTATGGCTTTTACGCGCTGGTGCAGAGCTGGGGACTGCGCCGGGTGATCTGGCGCATCAGCCGCGAAGGTGATGCCGTCTGAAAGTTATACGCCATCAGTGGTTAAGCCCTCATCAACAACCAGCATTCGTGCGCTTTGCTCGGCTTCTGCCGTGTCGCGTGAGGCCGAGTAATCCCCTAGGATGTCTTTAATGTAGATTTCCTGAATAAGTACCATCAAAATCGCGGCTAAGGGTACAGCCAGCAGCAGCCCCATAAAGCCGAAGAACACACCAAAGATAATCTGGCTGAGCAGCACTAATATGGGTGGCAGCTTGATACGACCTGCAACCAGCAGCGGACTGATAATTTGGCTTTGAACTAACGAAATGACATAGGTGACGATAATCACCCACAGTACATTCTGCGGCTGCTGCAAGATAGCAACAGCCACGGCCAGGATGACCGCGACGAGAGTGCCGAAGGTGGGCACAAAGGCCAGCACACCCGCAATTACCCCGAGTGCCAGCGCTTCCCGCAGGCCCAGCAGGGTTAGCCCTGCCCAGGTTGTTACCCCTACAAACACCATCGCTAACAGGGTCGATTCCAGCCATCCGCGCATCGCCATGTCAAGCCGTGCCATAATCTCGCGTCCGCGCTGGCGATAGCTGATGGGCAGCAGGCGGATAAGGCCTTCTTCGTGGCCTTTAGGATCGGCCAGTAGATACATGCTCATAAAAATGACGATCAGGATATTGAGCAGGGTAGAGGCAACTCCACTGACGACAGGCAGCACAGTGACACCAATCTGGCTGAAAGCACCAAAAAGCTGGCTGGCAACCTGCTGGATAAGGTCTGCGTTAAGCTGGAAACTGTCACGGGCGAAGCGGAGTGCTTCGGTAACCGGGTCTGCCGGCATCTGTACGTTGGCGCCCCCCCACCAGAGAAAATAATCAGGCGGAGTTGTGTCCAGATTTTCCCAGCTTGCAATCAACTGGTTGATTCCCTGCTCTGTAAGGTCGGCCAGTGTGCGAAACTGGTCACCCAGCAGCGGCAGAGTAGTGATCGCCAGGATAAAGAACACCAGGGGGATAATAAGCAGCGAAATGATGGTCGCCAATCCTCGGCTGATACCGCGCCGAGTCAGAAAACGGATGGGTGTGGTCAGAAAGACCACCAGCACTACCGAAGTTAAGGTTAACAGCAGAATGCCATTAATCGACCATAACGCCCAGCTAATGGCAATAATGATCACTGCGGTCAGCACCCAGCGAGTGGTCTGCGCTGCTATTGAAGCGTTAGGTGATCTTTGCAGCATAGAATGTGCCCCTGTATTTTACCGCAGACATTATGTTCTATAACACATGAAAAGTTCGAAAGTGTCGTCTGATTCACGAAGATTGCTGGCTATCGGTCTTTTCACTTTCGTGGTCTGAGTCAAGGCTTTTAAGCCAGTCATCCTGAGTGCTTTCCTGCTCCGTTTTGCCCATGTCAAAAGGCCTGTCCTTCACCGTGTTCACCTGGCTTTCATCATCCAGCGCGGATGGTGTGCTAGTGATCGGGCTGGAGGGTGGTATGAGGTTTTCTGTAGGTGGCTCGGCGATAACAGGGGCCGCTGGTATGACAGGTGGTGCAGCCTGGGGGGTAGTTTCGAGACGGGGAAGGCTGGCTGGCACTGCTTCTGCTGGGGCAGGTGTTTCTTTATGCAGGGTAATATGGATGCGTGGGCGGCCATAACTGTTTAAGCCTAGCTGCTTATTGACCACCTGCTTGAGCGCCCTGTTAATTTCCTGCTGTTTTTTGGGCAGGTTGATTTCGCTGCCCGACACACTGACGAACAGTTCAATATCTGCTTTGCCGTTAATGGCCTTGACTTCCACGGTAGAGGAAACCACATTTGGCACCTGCTCAACCGCGTTGAGGATAAGTGTACGGGCGGAGTCGGTGGTGACATCGGCGATAGCGCCGGGTGCCCTGACCACCAGCCCTTCAGTCTCAGCCATTTGGGGGCGCAGGCGGGCATAAACCAGCCCTAAGATCAACAGGTCTATCACCAGTGCCATGACCAGCCGGATGCCAAAATTGATCTCGGATAAGGTGTTCAGAAAGTCGCTTAAAGCAGCGGGGGCTACGAGTAGGATAG
>JBGSXK010000657.1:0-3277 GCA_041751455.1 Anaerolineae bacterium | reverse complement strand
CCCATAAAATACAAAGAGGGCGGGCGTGACAGCCCGCCCTCTATCACTTCATCCCGCAGGCTTAATAGCCTAAAACACCCACTACTGACTGCACAGCTCTGGCGCTAATATCGAGCATGGCCTTTTCTTCAGCGTTCAGTTCCATCTGGATCACGCGCTCCACACCCTCTGCACCCAGGATAGCAGGAACACCAATGTATAATCCATTATAGCCGTACTCGCCATTCAATAACACTGCCGATGGTATTACACGCTTCTGGTCTCTGATAATCGCCTCCACCATTTCTACCGTCCCAGCCGCCGGGGCGTAGTAACCACTGTATCCCAGCAGGCTGACAATCTCGCCACCACCCTTACGGGTACGCTCGATGATCGCCTGCAGCTTATCTTCAGCCATCAATTCGCGGATAGGGATTCCGGCAACCGATGTATGGCGCGGCAGTGGCACCATCTCGTCACCATGTCCACCCAGCACAATAGCATGAACATCACGCACACTGATCCCCAGTTCCATTGCAATAAAGGTCTTATAACGAGCAGTATCCAGCGAACCTGCCTGACCAATCACCCGCTGGTTAGGGAAACCACTCTCATGCAGCGCAACATGACACATGGCATCCAGCGGGTTCGACACCACAATAATAATCGAATCCGGCGAATACTGCGCAACCTGTCTTGTGACATCACCTACAATGTTCTGGTTGGTCTTGACCAGTTCATCGCGGCTGGGAAACTGCCCAGTCACTGGGTCTTTTTTACGCGGCACCCCTGCCGTAATTACCACCACATCAGAACCAGCAGTTTCCTCATAACCTTCCGAGCCAATCAGATGAAGATCAAAATTCATCACCGGGGCAGATTGTGCCAGGTCAAGCGCCTTACCTTTGGCCGCGCCCTTCACAATATCCACCAGCACCACGTCAGCCAATTCTTTACTGGCGATCCAGTGCGCACAGGTCGCACCAACATTGCCCGCACCTACAACCGTGACCTTCTTACGAGCCATAACCTTTATTTTCTCCAGAATGTGAATACGAAACTGTGAGAATTATATCATAAGCCCTGCTAAAAACCCGCCGGTTGGCGGCTCATTGCCCATCCTCCCAGCTACCAAGATGCGGCGTTTCTGCTGCTCCTGTTAAGCGCCAATGCATTCCCTCACGTTCCAGTGTGGTAATCGAGGTATTGGGTACGAAAAAATCGGCATGATCCTCAAGCAGCGTTACAAGCAACCGTTGTATAGTGCCGCCGTGCGACACAATGGCAACTTCTGGCCCCCGTGACAGTGCAATGACTTCCTGAAAGGCAGCTAATGCTCGCTCCCCTAATGCCCGACGCGACTCGCCATTGGGTATGGAAAAATCTACATCATTAGTGCGCCAGGTCGTAATTTCTCTCGGATAGCGCTGCTCACATTCCTCACTATTCAAACCCTGGAAAACACCCACATTTAACTCACGCCAGCGCACATCCACCAGCGGCTTCAAATTGAATGCAGTGGCAAGTACAGTAGCAGTTTGCAATGCACGTGGCAGGTCGCTGCTGTAGATGTCACTCACAGATCGCTCACGCAGATATTCGGCCAGGGCACGTGCTTGGATAAAACCCGTTTCATTAAGCGGGGTTGGCTCGAAACCCTGCCAGCGGCGCTGCATATTCCAGTCTGTCTGTCCATGCCGGATCAAAAGTACGCGTTCAATTTTTACAGTCATAAAGGCTTATCCGTATCAGGCTTGACGTGCTGGGCATCCAGCGGCAGAATCAACACTGTTTGAGTTTACCATAATTTGCAAGGAGCAAAACATTCGTGACTACCTCTAATCAACCCAATTCCTTAACTGTAGGATTCGCATTTATTGGTGGCACCGGCCTTATCCTGATGGTCGTCGCGGCAGCAATCGGTGTTGTACAAGGTACAGAGGCCGACAGCGGACTATTGGGGTTGTTGTTCGTGGGTGGGCTGGTGATGCTTGTCGTGGGCATCGTGGCGTGGGTGGCGGTCGTACAACCCCACAAACACTTCGACGACATCAACGTGCCGCTGGATGAAGGACATGAACATCCTGCCGATGAACATGCCATCGTGGAGCAGCATTAAGCCGCATGACGACGGTCCCTGAACGCCAGCCTGTTGCTGACCCATTCCAGGGTCATGTCCTCAAGGTGCGAGATACATATCTGCTGGTGCGGGAGGCGCTCCAGGCGGGTGAACTGGTTGCCAGCGGCACGCTGGTGGTCCGCTATGGGGTGCAGTACCTGGGTAAGCCGCAGCTTGCCATCGTACCGGGTCTAATTGTGCTGGATTATGGTGAGATGCTCAGAGGTGAGGAAGCATGGGAATTTTTGCTCAAACGCAGCAATCTCTACCCGCGCGCCGATGTACTGGGCTACCGAAGTGATGGGGAAGATGATATGATTCCCGTCAAGTGGCTCGATATTGCACAGCCCTCACACGTACTCGTTTATGCAGAAGCCAGCGCGACTCAACCGCTGGCACAGGTCCATGCGCTGATCGCCGCCAGTGTCGAGGGCATCGCTCCTCGCCTGCTCGACGCGCTCCCCCATTACCCGACACTCAATGACTGGCAGGCCGCATATGATGGATGAACTGGAAAACGTTTTTGATGATAGCTGGCCTGAAGATCACCGTTCTGGTGTGGTGGCGGTGGTAGGCCGCCCCAATGTCGGCAAATCCACTCTCATCAACGCCCTGCTAGGACAAAAAATCGCTATCGTCACCCCTAAGCCCCAAACCACTCAACGCCAGCAGTTGGGCATCTACACCGAAGAACACGGGCAAATCCTGTTTGTAGATACACCAGGGCTGCACACACCTAAGCACAAATTAGGTGAATTCATGGTCACGATGGCCGAAAAAGCCCTGCGGGATGCCGATCTTGTGCTGTGGGTGCTGGATGTCTCCCGTCTACCAGAGAAAGCTGACGAGCGTATTGCAGAAACCATCCAGCGCTTGCGTGGAGAAAACCCGGTTATGCTGGCGTTGAACAAAGCCGACCTGCTGACTGAAGACAATCGAGATGCTTATATTGCGGCCCATCAAGCACTCATCCCACATCAGGAAGCGCGGTTGGTAAGCGCCTTAAAGAATGAGGGGGTGAGTGAACTGGTGGCTTATATCCTCACGCAGCTTCCGCTGGGGCCGCGCTATTATCCTGCTGATCAGGTCAGCGAGGTGAACATGCGCTTTATCGCTGCCGAAGTTATCCGCGAAAAAATCATGCTGCGTACTGAGCAGGAAATCCCACACACTGTCGCC
>JBGSXK010000656.1:0-6962 GCA_041751455.1 Anaerolineae bacterium | reverse complement strand
CACGGCCCAAGGATTTCCTCGTAAAGCTCTGTCCCATCCACATTCTGAACGGTTAAGATGCTGCCCTGATAGGACGCGGGCAGGGCAACTGTGGTTGCGCCGACATCGAGGCGGGTGATAAGCCGTTCCTGATCGAGCAGGATGGAAATAGGCCCGGCGTTTGTCGCGGCGTTGACAAAACGAATCGAGGTGTCGGTGCCGATATGGTTCGTGCTTCCCTGGATGATCATGAAATCAGTCACGATAGTCTGCTGGTCATCACGTTCTGGCGGCATCAGAATAAGCAGGTAATTTACCCGGCTGTCCAGTGACAAGGCAGCAAGAGTTGTCAACTGCTCCTGTGGGTTTTCGGCATCAAAAAGCTGTAAGGGCAGGTTGCCCGCAGGCAGATCATAGGGGCCGGGGGTATCGCCCGCGCCCAGATTTACCGCCAGGGCAGTACGCAGAGTTGGGGCGATCAAGATAGAACGAAGGAGATTTGGGTTGGCCTGTAAAATATTCAGGCGTGCCTGCCCTGAGGCCAGCGGGCCAATATCTTCTTCCACCGCGATCAGGTCAACTCCCTGACCTGTATCACCGATGACGACGGTCAGGCTGCCACCGCGTGGTACATCAAAGGTTTTGCTGGCAATCAGCGGCCTTGGCTGCATGGTTTCTGGGTCAAATGGAAAAATTTCCTGCAAGGTGATTCGGACTGCCCCGGCAGCGACACTCTGATAATTGGTGTACTCACCCAGCTCGAAGACCCGTTCAATAAGCAGGTCGTTCATAAACAGATCGACCGGGATTTCGCCCACTTCAGAGCGCCAGGCGTGTACGAAGCGGATGCGTCCATTTTCACCACCCGTCACTGCCGGTGGGGTGTTGGATGGCTGTGGAGCGAAAGTAGGCGTTTGTGTCTGGGTAGGAGTGTGCGACGGCGTAGGCGAAAGAAACGGTGTCTCGGTGGGCGGCAGCGGCGTATTTGTGATGGTAGGAGTGCGTGTGGGGGTCAGGGTCACATTGACCTCTGCCAGAGCGGTCTGCGTTAACAGTGCTCCCTGTTCCGCTGTTCCGGTAAGTGCCTGCCCAACAGCATCCTGCAAAGCGACTTCATTGGGGACAGAGGTAATCACAACGGTGATCTGGGGTGGATTGGGAATGTTCGGCTCGCAGGCCGCCAGCACCATCACCAGCAGGCCAACGATTGCGACGAATAACCGGGATCGTTTGTAAGATGCGGGCATCAAAATCCAGTTTCCTGCCTGTGCTTTAATAAGGTTCTGCGATAAAGACTGTGTCCCCAGGCGCAAGGTCTCGCTCGAACAGGGGAGGGTTATCGCGTTCCAGCAGTGTCAAGGGTACATCATTTTCCCGCGCAATGGAAATCAGTGTATCGCCTGCGCGCACCGTATAAAGGCGGATTTTACGCGGCGGAATCATTTCGCGTACATTAACGGGAACGATAATACGCTCTCCATTGCCTGTCATCACGTCGGGTGCCAGCCCATTGGCAAGCTGAAGCGCTTCCAGCGTGGTGTTAAAACGCTGTGCCACCCGCTCCAGATTTTCCTGCTCACCCAACTGTACGATCTGGTAACGCAGCAGTGGCGCTTCTGAAGTACGGGTGGCCTGTTGCAACGCCTGCCCGATAGCCGTTTCGATAGCCGCCGTCACTGCACGATTATACAGTTCCAGGCTGCGCTCACCGCTGTTGGTAAAAATCAGATATGCTACCCCGGCGATGACCCCGGCGACCAGCAAAATTGTAACCAGAATACGCAGTCTATAGAGAAAATACGCCATAAAACTTTCATTCACGTAAATAACACGCTGCTCATTTTCGCCTGTTCCCTTGCGCCTGTCAATTGGTGGCGCACATATGGGGCACTCTTTTAGGAGATATTTCAGGAATTTTTGAACATTTTTATATTTATCGCTGCACTCAATTTTCGTAATTCAGTTATGATTAAGATTGTTTATCGCATTCAGGGCAACCATCAGGAGAAGTAATTTTGCTGCTTATTGCACGCGCGCCAGTACGCATCAGTCTGGGAGGTGGTGGAACAGATCTGCCCGCTTATTATACGCAGTTCGGTGGCGCGGTCTTAAATACCGCGATTAACCGTTACATCTATACAGTAATCGAACCGTCTGCCGGGGATGCATTGCAGATTACCTCGTCTGACTTTAGGGTGTTTTACCGGCATAACGGCCAGAACGAACTTGCCACCGATGGGGAACTGGGGTTGGCGAAGGCCATTTTAAAAGAGTTTGGGGCCTACGACGGCCTGGATATTTTTCTGTCCTCTCAGGTGCCGCCTGGCACAGGCCTGGGATCGTCCGGCGCGGTGGCGGTCTCTATGGTGACTGCACTGGCGGCGTGGCACCGGCGCACACTCAACAAGGCCGAAGCAGCAGAGATCGCCTGCGACATCGCCATTAATAAGCTGCACCTCCCCAGTGGCAAACAGGATGAATATGGCTCAGCAATAGGTGGGTTGAACCATATTGTCTTCACGGGGGAAGGCACGACAGTGACCCCCGTGCCGCTGGAATCCTCGCTGCTGGAAACACTTCAGCGTCGCCTGATGCTGTTTTTCACCGGTAAGTCACGTGATTCTGGCAATATCCTGCGCAAGCAGTCGGATGCCAGCAAGGGGCAGGACCCGGCAACACTGGAACGAATGCACCAGATTAAAGCGCTGGGGCAGGAGATGCTGTCTGCTTTCCAGCGGCAGGACCTGGATTCATTTGGCGATTTGCTGCACCAGTCGTGGTTGCAAAAACGTGGGGTGGTGCAGGATGTAACCAACAACATTATTGACCAGGCATATGCCACCGCGCGTGAAAACGGGGCACTGGGCGGCAAGATTGCCGGGGCAGGGGGTGGCGGTTTCATGCTGTTGTACTGCCATGAGGATCAGCAGCCTGCGGTCACACGTGCCCTTTATGCGCTTGACCTCAGCCGCATGGATTTTCACTTCGATTTTGAGGGCACAAAAGTGCTGCTCGACCAGCGTTGAGGAGCGGAGAATTCATTGTAACGATCTCTTAACTTTTATGGTTTGTTTGGAAGGCGCAAGGCATACGGGCTAGTGTAATGATATAAGCCATCCACCCTGTGATTTTGCTTCGGCATTCATAAGGTGCGCGTACAGGCCGGGGGAGAAACATATGAACATTCGTCATTATTTCAGCACACTGCAAACCTTATTAGATGTGGTGCCCTTCGAGGCGGTGGATGCAGTGGTGGAACGGCTGCATCAGGCAAACCAGGCCGGGCAAACAATTTTTATCTGTGGCAATGGGGGCAGCGCGGCGACAGCCACGCATTTCGCCTGTGATCTTGCCAAACGTCCGATTGTGGCCAGACAGCCGCGGTTTCGGGTAATTGCTCTGACGGATAACAACGCGCTCATGACTGCCCTGAGCAATGACATCAGCTATGATCGGGTATTTGCAGAGCAGCTTGTGCCGCTGGTGCGCCCCGGCGATGTCGTGATCGGCATTAGCGGCAGTGGTAACAGCCGCAATGTACTGGAAGCCATGCAGGTTGCGCGCGATAATGGAGCAGCTACGGTAGGCTTCTGCGGTTATGACGGGGGCAAACTCAAGGGGATGGTCGATTACCCGGTGCATGTGCCCTCCAGCGTAATGGCGATGGTGGAAGATGTTCACCTGATGCTGGAACATGCCATTTGCGAAAAGCTGCTGGCGCTCAACAGCGCCGCTGCCGAGGCGCTGACGCTCGCAGATACGAATGGGCGGAGCTGAACACGATGGCCGTGGCTGCAACAGGCGCGATTTTTCTGGATCGAGATGGAGTTATCAACGAGAACCGCAACGATCATGTCAAAAGCTGGGATGAGTTTGTGTTTATTCAGGGTGCGTTGAAGGCCATACGCCGCCTGACGCAGACCCAGATGCCGGTTTTTGTTGTGACCAATCAGGCTGTGGTCAACCGCGGCATTGCCACCGCTGGTATGATTGACGATATTCACCGCCATATGATGGCGCAGATTGCCGTTGCAGGTGGCGAGATTACCAAAGTCTACTACTGCCCACATGATAATCATGAGGATTGTTTATGCCGTAAACCTGCGCCAGGCATGTTGAAGCAGGCGGCGGTAGAGTTCGGTATTGATCTCACACGTAGTTTTATTGTTGGCGATGCGTGGACAGATGTTCAAGCCGGGCTGGCCGTAGGGGCGCGCAGTATCCTGGTGATGACTGGGCGTGGCCAGCGGTATTTTCATAACTGTCTCACACAATATCCTGTGCGCGTGGGGGCCGCCTGTGATCTTGCTGACGCGGTGGATGTGATCATCAGCGCGCTGGAAGGCGAGCCGATGGACACCACGCCGCGCCTGCGTCGGGCTTTCCATATGGCGCTGCATCCCGAAGAACTGATTGTCCTTTAAATCGTCAGAGCAGTTTCAAGATTGTAGACTGTAGTCTCACCCATGGGCATGTTACAAGAACTCCAGTATTACCTCAAAGGCCAATCCACCAGTGTGCCGCGCTATGTCGTGGAGCAGACAGTTATGACGCTGTTGGGCGGCCTGCCCAGTCTGGCGGGTATCGGGCTGCGTGGTCTGGCCTATAAGGTGCTGCTCAAGGCTGATGGCCTGCCGATCATCGAACATAACGTACGTATCCTCAACCCGGCCAATCTGCACTTGGGTAAACAGGTATATATTGACAGCCAGGTTTATCTGAACGCGCTGCCGGGTGGCATTCACATCGGTGATGGCACCAGCCTGATGCACGGCACGATCTTCCATGTCTTTAATTACCGTGACTTGCCCCAGGCGGGCATTTTTGTCGGCAAGCACTGCTTTTTTGGCGAATACACCTGTATTCGTGGGCAGGGCGGGGTTCATGTCGGGGACGGGGTATACACCGGCACCCATGTGCAGATCGCTGCCGTGAATCATGTCTATGATGATCCCGACAAATACATCAAGGACCAGGGCATTACCGCGCAGGGCATTACCATTGAAAATGATGTCTGGCTGGCCTCGAATGTCGTGGTGGTGGATGGTGTGACTATCGGCAAGGGCAGTGTCGTGGGCGCGGGCGCGGTGGTCAACAAAAGCCTGCCGCCTTACAGCGTCGCTGTTGGTGTCCCGGCCAGAGTGGTTAAAGATCGCCGCGAAGCCGCCGCGACTCGCCAGCAGGTTGCTGCCCAGGTGCATTATGGCGAACTGGAAAACCTGCGTTCCTGATTGGTAACCCTCATCATCTTTAGGATGATATTTTAAGTCTCCGCAAATAATGCTGATGATTTTCGTGGAAATTTTAGGAAGTACCGTCAGCTGTTAGGTATGGTATTTAGGCGTAAGTTAGGCGCGCATGTCATTTTGGTAATAGTCAGTTGGAACTTTGTTCACGAGGGGTCGGAACAAAATGAAGAATATTCTCTCTATTGTGATACCAGCCTATAACGAAGAAAATGGCGTTGGCGAAGTCATCGAACGTGTGTTGACTGTCGGGCCTGAACTTAAAAAGGTTGGGCTGGACGGCATGGAACTCATCATTGTGGATGACTGTTCCAAAGACCGTACCGCCGAAATTGTACGCAGTTATGCAGATCGTGGGGTGGTGCTGATTCAGCACGAAGTCAACCGCAATTATGGTGGGGCACTCAAAACGGGTTTTCGTCATGCACAGGGCAATTTCCTGGCATTTATGGATGCTGACGGCACCTATCCGCCAGAATATTACCCCAAGATGTATCAGGCTCTGGTCGCCAGCAATGCTGATCTGGTGATTGGTTCGCGCATGGCCGGGGTAGAGAGCAAGATGCCGCTTACCCGCCGGATTGGTAATACCATCTTTGCGACACTGGTGAGTGTGATTGCGCACCAGCGCATCACCGACAGCGCCAGTGGCCAGCGTATCCTCAAGCGCGAAGTGCTGGAAAAGCTTTATCCGCTGCCGGATGGTCTTAATTTTACGCCAGTCATGAGTACCCGTGCGCTGCACGAAGACATTAAGATGATCGAAGTAGGTATCAAGTATGAGGAGCGCGACGGCGAAAGCAAGCTGAGCGTCGTGAGAGATGGCCTGCGCTTCCTGTTCAGCATTCTGGGCACGGCAGCCCTGTATAATCCGGTGCGGCTGTTAGGTGCGTTTTCAATCGTGGCAGTCGTGCTGGCCCTGCTGGCCATACTGCCCTGGATTGTAGCGGTCTCCAACGGGGTGCAGGAGCGGGCCGAATATGCCAACCTGTTGTTCGTGGCAATGACGCTGGCCATTGTGGCGGTGAATTTATTCAGCACGGGCACTGTGTTTAATTACATCGTGTCGTTGTTCCACCGTCGTCCCATTCGGCAGGGGTTGCTGGGGAGGCCTGTCTTCCGTAAGCCGCTGGAGCAGCGCTTTGGGACGATTGGTCTCGCGCTCTTTGCCATAGGTGTTCTGCTGTTCGCAGCGGCAGCGATCATCACAACCGATAACGAGCCAGCGTGGTTTTTGCTGGTACCCAGCGCGATGTTTGTCATGACAGGTATTCAACTGGGTACAAGCTGGCTGCTGGTGCAGTTGCTGACCGAACTGAGCAAGCGTGACCTGAAAGTAGAAGCAGACCTCGGCGCAAATTTGATTGCAGTCGATGAGGCAGCAGTAGTTGTGCCCGTAAGAGACAGCGCGGCGCTGGTCTAAGCGCTTGCAGGAAGGGATTTAAAAGATGCCTGACATCATCAATGATTATGACAACAAGCGTTATGACGCAGCACGCAATGCCGCATTCCGCAATGCCGACCCCTATGCGGGCGGTGAAATGACGGGGCGTAAAGACCTGGAAGGCGAACTGAAGGAAAACCTGGGTACGCGCCGTGTGCCCAAGGTGTCTAATGTTCGCTTCCCGGATGCCGACCCGATTGTGGCGCGCTTCACGAGCGAGAATATCGCTTTTAACACCGATGTGCTGCTGGTGAACCCGCCTGCGCCCGATGGCAATATCTGGATTCGCACTC
>JBGSXK010000655.1:0-3606 GCA_041751455.1 Anaerolineae bacterium | reverse complement strand
GCAGAACTTCCGCATTAAAACGGAGGATACTGTTGCCGGTCATGTGTTCCACACAGGCGAGGCACAGTTGATTGGCGCACAAGGTTTAACCAAAGTCAAAACCCATTATTTTGTTAAAGCGCTGCTTTACGTGCCGATCTCGCTGAAGGGTAAGCCGATTGGTGTGCTCGGGGTCAACAACAAGATCGCTGATGAGGTTTTTGACTCTAACGATCAGGAATTACTCCTGAATCTGGCTTCATATGCGGCGATTGCCATTGAGAACGCACGCATTCACGAGGAAACACTGCTGAGGACACGGGAACTGGAAAGCCTGGTGAGCGCCAGCCAGGTTGTCAATTCATCTATTACACTGGATAAGACCCTGCCAAATATCTGTGAGCAATTGGCACAGGTATTAAACGTCCACTGGTCAGAAATTTATGCCTGGGATCGGGAGCGGGCGCAACTGCGCACCTTGGCGCGATATCAGGGGAGTGTGTGGCGTGTAGGTCAGGGGCCGATGATCCGGCTGGAACATTATCCGGCGCGGCGTTCTGCGCTGGAGCAAAATCATACCCTGTATGTGACGCGCCTTGAATCGGCGCTGGCAGGCGAAGCGGCTTATCTGACGCGTATCGGGGTACATACACTGCTGGTTTTGCCCATCTGCACTGATGGGCAGCTACTGGGAGCGGTGCAGGCCTACTTCATCGAACCACCTGAAAGTCCCATGACCGCGGAGCAGATGCAGTCTGCTCAACGGCTTGGCCTGGAAGCGATGGCAGCACTTTCACAGGGGCATTTTGCTCATAATCAGCGTCATATCTTCCGCATTATGGAGGAGATCAATCGCCTCCTAAATGCAGACTGGAGCGAGCTGGCCGAACTGACACATAAAGGGCAGGCCTTATCCCTTTTGACTGCGGTGGGGTCGGGGGCGTGGCTCAGGCCGCCATATCCGGTAATTGATCTGGACAAATATCCGGATTTGCAGGATGTGGTAATGCAGCAGGCAGTATTTAATGAGCGGTTGGGCACCAATGGAAATGTGGCAAATCCGCTTTTGCAGTACACCCGTACTCAGGGGATGCTGGCGCTCCCGTTGATTCAGCGTGGGCAGGCGCAAGGTATTGTGCTGTTTGGCGATACCCGTAACAACCGTACCTTCAGCTCACGGGAGATCGACCTGGGCAGGGCGATAGTGGGGCAGGCAGCGATTGCGCTGGAAAATGCCGGACTGGTTCATGACCTGGAAGCAAGCCTACAAGAACTGCGTGATACCCAGGGGAGGCTGGTGCAGACGGCACGTCTTTCTGCGATGGGAGAGCTGGCGGCGGCGGTTGCTCACCAGATTAATAACCCGTTGACCACGATTTTGGTGGATACGGAACTTATGCTGCTGGATGAAGCCCCTGATTCACTTAATTACAAGTCGCTTACGGCGATCTCGCGGGCGGGCAAGCGGGCAGCGGGGGTCGTGCGGCGGTTGCTGGCGACAGCGAGGCCGACTGAGGAAAATGCCCCGGTTGAACCTATTGATGTAATTGATACGATTGAGGGTATCCTCTCGCTGGTGAAGCCCCATATCGAATCCGATCATATTCATGTGATTCCCCGGCTGCCGAAAGAAAAACTTCCCCCAGTATGGGCGGTGCAGGGGCAGTTGGATGATGTGTGGTTAAATTTGCTGCTGAATGCTCATGATGCGTTGATCGGTCGCCCGGATGCACAGGTATCTATTGAGGTGGTTCATCAGCCGGGCAGTGCATGGATTGACGTAATTGTGCTGGATAACGGCTCTGGCATCCCACAGAATATTGTGGATGAAATTTTTAAGCCGTTCTTTACCACCAAAGCTGTGGGCGAAGGCACCGGGCTGGGGTTGCATATTTGTCGTCAGGTAGTAGAGCAGGTGGAAGGTTTAATCTCCGTACACAGCGTTCCAGAAAAAGGTACGCGCTTTTTGGTGCGCCTGCCCGTAAAGAAAGGAGATGCGTTATGACATATGTAGTGGCTGTTGATGATGACCCGGAAGTGCTGGAAACCTTGGGGCGTGTGCTGGAGCGAGAGCAGTTTGAGTTCAAGCTGGCAAATTCTGGCGCACAGGCTTTGACATTATTGCAGAAGCGAGCGCCCGATTTGCTCATTCTGGACATTATTATGCCAAATATGGACGGCATTACGGTTTGCAAACAACTGCGGGGGGATGCGCGTTTTGTCTCGCTGCCGATTCTCTTTCTGACAGCCAAGGGTAGTACGGATGATGTGGTGGAAGGGCTGGACGCGGGGGCAGATGATTATGTGGTGAAGCCATTTGAACTGGCGGAACTGCGGGCGCGGGTTTACGCGCTTATCCGGCGGGGAGCACGTGACAAAAACCCCGCCAATAACGCGGTGCTGCAAATCCACGATATGAAGCTAGACTCGGATACTTATCAGGTGGTGGTGAAAGACCACCGCATTCAACTGACCTCTACCGAGCACCGTTTGCTTCGTTATCTGATGGAGCATGTGAATCAGGCGCTTTCACCTTCGCACCTGCTGCAAGCGGTATGGGAGTACCCGCCCAACACGGGTGATCCTGATCTGGTGCGGGCGCATGTGCGCAATCTGCGCGCGAAAGTTGAAAAAGACTCCAACCGAAAGTACATCCGTACTATTCATGGGGTAGGCTACATGATCTCTACATAGATTTTTGCTTAACAAACCTACAAACAGTATATGTGTAGAATGCTTTCAGGTTAACTTGAAGTAGATTTCACGAAACATTCACATGAGCCTACAATAAATATGGGCGTATCCGACTATACTGTTCTTATGGTTTGATTAAGCAAAATGGATTTGTAAAGCATGTACAGAATCCTCGTAGTGGATGACGATATCCAGATGCTAGAATTAATAGCTCAACTCTTAGAGCGAGAGGGTTATGAGGTCCAGACCGCGACCTCTGCTCAGCAGGTGCTGGAAATTGTTGAGCATGATGCACCTGATCTTTTTATTATTGATGTCTATCTGCCAGGGACAGACGGGCTTTCCCTGTGTCGCCAACTGCGTAAACGCACGAAAACCAGCGCACTGCCTGTGGTCTTTATCACCGGGCAAAATACACCTTACAGCGCGGCAGAAGCCCTGGAAGCGGGCGGGGATGATTTCATTCGCAAACCTTTCGCTGTGCGTGAACTGACGGCGCGCCTGCGGGCACATCTGCGCCGGTTGCACCTGGGCAGTAATGAGGAAGACCTGCCCGTGATCCGCATTTATCCCGATACACGTACAGTGCTGGTGGATGAGCGGGAAGTGGACCTGACACAGGTCGAGTATGAACTGCTGGCTTACCTGTGCAGCAATCCTGCTCGGCTGCATTCTACGCAGGATCTGCTCATTAATGTCTGGCAGTATCCATCCGATGCGGGTGACGCGGCGTTAGTACGCAATCATATCCGTAATCTGCGGCGCAAGCTGGAAGACGCGCCCGACCGCCCAGAGATTATCCAGTCACGACATGGACGGGGTTATACCATCAAGGCGATTGTGGAATTCGTGGGCGAAACTATCCGTATTTTGTGACCTCTCCCCATATAAATATCGAGCTGAATACAGGCGCAGCCCTCTACGGTTGCGCCT
>JBGSXK010000654.1:0-7282 GCA_041751455.1 Anaerolineae bacterium | reverse complement strand
GCTGCTGGTGCTGTGGCTGGTGGGATGCAGCGCAGGTGAAGTGCCAACATTGCCCCCAACCATGGCTTTGATTCCGGTCACAGCTACCCCTACAATGCTGCCCGCTACAGCCGGTATGACTGTGACATCTCCTGTGCTTTTAGGTCCTTCGGATCTGATAACCCCAACAGCAGAGACAGGGCCTTCTTCGCCCGATGAAGACCCGGACGAACTGGCTGCGCAGTTAGAGGCTGACCCGCTGGCGGCGCAACTGGTCAGGCTCGCGCAGGCACGTATCGCAAGACAGTTGGATCTGGCCACACAGCGGGTGCGGGTAGTGGATGTTACAGCTTATACGTGGGCCGAGAGCAGCCTGGGCTGCCCGCGCGAAGGCCAGGTTTATACTCAGGTGTCGATACCTGGCTATCGTATTGTCCTGGCGGTGAACACAGATGAATATATTTTCCACACGGATTCAACTCAGCTCAGCCTCTGTGCTGCTGAAGACGAAGTTTTGCCCGAATAACTGCCCACCCTAAATGGGGGCGGGCAGCGGTTTGCCGAGCTGAGTTTCCAGGTCGGCCAGGGCACGGTGTCCGGCAGCACGTACCTCTTCCTGGCGATCACGCAGGGTAGCATACAGTGCTTTTGCCGCATTGAACTTCCCTGTCTGGCCGAGTACGCGGGCGGAGAGCAAACGCAGTTCAGGCTCTCCCTGCTGAAGGGCGGTAATGAGTATCTGAGTGCCGGCTTCGCCAGGGGGGATACCTTCGCCACGTGCGGCAGCCCATTCCGCAAGCCAGGCGATTTGCTGAGGAGAGGGATAAGCACGTGGGCCGCGCCGCTCACCTTCCTGTACATCCTGAAGCGCCTGCTGGGCGGCGGAGCGTACATACCACTGGTCATCTTCCAGAAATGTTTTATAGAGCGCGATTGCAGACCAGGTGGACTTGAGGCGGCGCAGCCCAAAGGCCGAAGCCCGACGTACTGGCATGTCTTCATGGCTGATCGCATCGAATAAAACCGGCTGCCCTTCATCGGGGATGGCCGCGAGTGACTCCGCGACAGCCTGGCGCAGTCGGTCTGAGCCTTCGGTCAGTGCGATAACCATCTCCTCCAGTGCTTCTTCTGTGCCGATTGCACCCAATGCCATGCCCGCGGCCATTTGTACATCCGTATCCTTGTCTTGCAGCAGGGGGACAAGATCGGCAATGGCTTCAGCCTCGCCGATAGCACCCATCCCCAGACAGGCCAGTAAGCGTACGTGTGCGTTGGCACTGCGGGCGGCCTGACGGAAGACGAATAACGTCTTTTTGTCACGGGTACTGATAAGTGCGGCAGCGGCTCGTTCCCGCAGCAGCGGATACTGATTGGGTGCGATCAGTATATTGCCAATCTGCTTCAGCAGTCCACCGCCCCATTCAGCTTTTGCCCCACTGTAGGCCAGCCAGCGCGACATTTCCAGAAGATGTGATTGAAGGATGTCCACCGGGGCATTAAGACGTGCCTTGATGGCGGTTTCGATGGAGGTATGCATCCCGGCATAGGCCAGCGCCTGACTCCAGGCCGGGTTTAAGGCTTTTGCGGCGATAACCTGTGGGTCTTTTAAGGTCAGGCTGGCGAGATAGGCCGCCACGAAGGCATGACGGAACTGTAAACGCCCACCGCGATGGCTGACCAGCAGTCCGCTCCGACGCAAAATGTTCAGGAACTTTCCCTGAGCGCTGACTTCCTCAACCGTTTTTTTGTCTTTTTTACCCTTAACTTCAGGTGCGGCTTCCTCTTCATCTCCCCCTCTGTTGAGATCATCCAATAAAGCCGCCATGCTCGCGTCCAGGCCGCCACCAGCGGTCAGCGCTTCCAGTTGCTTGAGCGTGATAAAGCCTTCGTTAAGCTGTAAAGCGGCGACCTGCGCCATTTGTGGCAGCAGCACACCGATGGACTGCTCTTTCGGCAGGTGGCGGGCGATAAAGGCGCGCAGCCAGCCTTCATAACCGGGTGCCTGGCTGTCATCTGCATAGGTTGACCAGACTTTGAGAGTGAGATCGACCGGCGAAAGTGCCCGATTGTTTGCTCTGGCGCGTTCCAGCAGCGCTTCAGTGGGCGGCGGGGCGGATCGACGGCCTGTCCCGGCAATTCGTGGCCAGCTATCTGCCCAGCGCTGGACAACAGTATCTCTGTCGGCATCATCCCAGGGGCGCATGAAGACCGGGGCCAGCCCCAACCCTGTGAGCGCACCATAGCCCTGGGCAGGGCCAGCGACAACAAAGAAATTTTTGTTATATTCGTTCATGAACTGGCGAAGCCAGATCATTTTGTGGTCACGTTCGGTTGGGGGCAGGTCGTCGTAGCCGTCCACCAGCAGCAAAACCTGTCCCATGCTGAGTCGCTTATAGAGATTACGCGGCAGTGTCCCGGCGGTAATGCGGCTGACGGTGCCCTGTACAGCGCGCACCAACGGTTCTGCGGGGTCGATTTCTGAGCCAAATTCATCTGGGCTGAGGGTAATATCGGCTAGATGGATATAGACAGGCATGAGGCGATTGAACAGGGGGGCAGTCACACGCTGGCCTTTTTCTTCCGCATTCGACTCAAAAGTCATGCCATGTTCTTCTTGCAGGCGCTCTTTGGCGCGTTCCTCAATGAGCATACGTTCCTGTACCCGTGCGGCCCGCTCTTTATCACTCAGAGCTGCTTCCTGGGCATCTAACGCAGTCTGGACGTGATCTTCTGTCTGAAGGAAACGTACCTGCCCCAGGCTGCGCAGGGCAATCGTCAGCAGGGCAGTGGTGCGCCCGCTGCCGGGCAGCCCCAGCAGGGCAAGCGCAGGGTCCCCCATTGCCAGATCATCTATCGAGAGTGTTTCCAGATTGTAGACTGCATGGAGGTAGGGATGGTCATGTACATGCGGGACAATATGAAAAACACTGTGGATGACATCATCATCGGGTGGAGCCGCCAGTTCCGGGGCGCGCAGGAAGCGCGGCTCTACCAGAATATCTGTCAGTTTCACTGTTTTCCCGGCGAGGTGGGCGTGCTCGCAGAGTTCTGTCAGATCATTAATGTAGCGGCTGTCTGCGCTGCGGGTGGCAAAATTCTGCGCGCTGGCGGCCTGGCTGCGGGTGGCCTGTACCGCCTGTGAGATTTGATGGCGGGCACGGTATATTCCATAGGCACTTGCCCACCCGGTGATAAGCCCGATACCGAAATTTTGTAAGTCGAACCCCATAGCGGTTGTCCCTCCATTACTTTTCAGAGTTTAGCGGGCGACCAGAATTCGCCCGCAGTTGGCACAGTAAACCAGTTTTTGCCCCTGGCGCACTTCGCGCTCAATCGATAAATTCTGCGAAACCCCACACAGGCTGCAACTGTTACCATTCATCTGCGCAACAGGCTGGTTATGTTTGCGGAGCTTCAATGTCTCATAAATCTTAAGACTTTCGCTGCTGATGTCTTCCAGGGTTTGTTTGCGTCTGGCCTGAAACTGCTTCAGGCGTGCTTCGGTTTGCGCCTGTTCTTCGAGCAGCGCCCCGTGGGCCTGCTGCCACTGTGCGGTGACAGTTTCCAAGCTGGATTGGGCTTCGCCCAACGCGGCTTCGGCTTCTTCGACAGCAAACATGGTTTCCAGCAGGTCGGTTTCCAGCTCGCTATGCCACTTCTTCAGTGAATCGATTTCCTGCTGTATTTCCTGCATCTGCTTGGGGTTTTTCACTTTGCCGCTGTAAAGATTTTCCTCAGCCTCTCTGGTTTTTTCGGTGTTAGAGCGAATTTCCAGGTCAAGATTACGCGCTTTGGTCTGTAACGGCGAGAGCGTTCTCTGCGCCTCTTCGGCCTGCGACTTGGCTGCCTGCACCATTTCATCCTGGGTCAACGCGGCAGCAATTTCCTGAAGCCGCTGGCGGCTGCGCAGGATGCCCAGGTCTACTTCTTGTAACTGATATAACTTTTCAGCCTGATTCATAAGTGTGGCTATCTCGGTGGCATGTATGCCCAGTCGTTGTACAATGGCTAAATGCAAATTGTAAACACTAAGGCGCGTACAGATCGTGTATGCTTGGATTATACACCTTGCCGGATTCATGCGGCAAAAACGTTGCCCGCACAAAAGGATAAATGCGAATGCAATCGGGTTACACCGCTCACATCACACCTTCGGAATGGCGGTGGGTGATTATTGCCGCTGTGATACTGGTCTCGCTGGCTTTTATGCCGTTAGTGCTGCTGGCTTTGAGCGGGACATCAGGCTGGCAGTTTATGGGTATGCTGCATAATCACCGGGATGGGGCGACCTACCTGAGCAAAATGATGTTAGGGGCACAGGGGGAATGGCTGGTTTCGTTCCAGCACACACCGGAAACGCACAATGGGGCACTGATCCATCTGATCTACATCCTGCTGGGGCATGTTTCTGGCTTTGCCAATGTGCCGGTGATCGTACTTTTTCATGTCGCCCGGGTGACTGCCACGCTGTTTATGTATATGGCGATTTACCAGCTTGGCGCAACGATCTGGATGCGACTCCGTACCAGGCGCATCTTTTTTATTCTGGTGTCTATTGGCGCGGGCTTTGGCTGGCTTTACACGTTGATTACCGGGGGGGATGTCTCCCCGCCCGACCTTTCTCTCCCCGAAGCTTTCCCCTTTTACAGTTCACTGGTTAATGTACATTTTCCGTTGACACTGGCCTGCCTGGCCTTATTGGCGAGCGTCATTGTGACGGTGTTTCGCCCTGGCACGAACGACGAGCCCAACCTGAGAAATGGCGGCCTCGTGACTGCTTTATTGAGCCTGGTAGTGGGTTTTCTCTATC
The DNA here is from genome assembly GCA_041751455.1 of Anaerolineae bacterium. Lineage (GTDB taxonomy): Bacteria > Chloroflexota > Anaerolineae > Aggregatilineales > Phototrophicaceae > JAIOHN01. The sequence goes on along the minus strand of JBGSXK010000654.1, from coordinate 2,493 downwards.
CACATGCACTCATGCCGATTGGTGGGGCATTGGGCATCTTTGTGGGCTTGAAGGCCTGGCGAAATCGGCGCTTGAATTTGCGGGATGTGCGCTGGTTATCGCTGATTGTCCTGCCTCCACTGCCGCTGGCAATTTATTACAGCGCAATCGTGGCTTATAACCCGGCCATGATGGAGTGGAGCAGGCAGAACGTGACCTCCGCACCGCCGCCACTGCCGCTGCTGCTGGGGTTGGGGCTGCCGCTGGTGATGGCGCTACCGGGGATTTACCGGGCTGTCCGCCGCTTTGAGGCTGATGGTGATCAGTTTATGCTGATCTGGATCGTAGTGATCCTGATTATGATTTACCTGCCCACCAGTATCCAGCGCCGCTTTGCGGTGGGAATGATGATTCCGATTGTCTATTTTGCAACCCGCTCGCTGGAGGATTTCTGGTTTCAGAGAGTGACCAGCCGCCGCTGGCGTTATCGTCTTTTTGTCCTGCTCATCCCATTGATTGCCTTTTCGCAGATTTTTATTTTATTTACCCCAATCTTGCCAGTGCTGATAAACCGGCCCCAAAACTCGCACGGTTTACTGCTGGAAAGTGATTATGCGGTGATATTTGACTGGCTGGAACGGCGGACGGGACTTGATGATGTGCTGCTGGCCGCCCCGGATGTGAGTCAGTGGATTCCGGGCTGGGTAGGGGGGCGGGTGGTTTATGGACATCCCTTTGAAACGCTGGATGCCGGCAACAAGCTGAGGGCTGTGGAAGACTGGTACAGTGGTGAAACTGCTGACTGTGATGCGCTGCTTGACCAATGGCGCGTGCGTTATATCCTGGCTGGGCCGGAAGAAGATGAGCTGGGTGAAACGAGCTGCCTGGAGGGCTTGGACTTAGTCGCGCGCAGCGGACTTGTTAATGTTTACAGGCGTTAGGCTGCTTGCCATTGCCCTGGGGGTGGTTTTCCTGCTGGGGGTGGGGTTTCACTTTACTGGACTGCCATTTTTGCCGGAAGCTCATTTCTCCGATGCGGCGATTTCACACTGGCCGGCGGCGTGGTATCTGCGTCAGTCGATACTGGAACATGGGGTATTTCCTTTTTGGCGCGAGAGTTTGATGGGCGGGCAACCCTTCGCTGCTAATCCGTTGAACAAGACGGCTTACCCACTGCAATTACTGGCGCTGCTGCCTGAGCCTGCGCCTTTCCTGAATGTGATGATTGGGCTGCATCTGCTGCTGGCCGGTTGGGGGATGTGGAGGTGGGCACGGTTAGTGGGATTGAGGGAGGAAGCCGCTGTTTTGAGCGCGCTAGCCTATGCACTTACACCCAAGCTGATCGGACACCTGGGTGCAGGGCATGTGGATGTGCTGTATGCGCTGGCGTGGTGGCCGTGGCTGATGTGGGCGGTGTTGAAGCTGGCACAGGCCGATCTCTCGACTGGCTCTGACCTGCACCAGCAGCGAAGGAGATTTCATGCTGTTCTGAGACTCGCTCTGTTTGGAGCGCTCCTGTTTCTGGCCGATGTGCGCCTGAGTTTGTTCGCCTTCGGGCTGGCCGGAGTTTATGCTTTGTGGGAAGTGCGGCGACAGCGGCAGCGGTCACGCAGCAGGTGGTTTGTGCTTGCAGGCGGTTTAATTATCGTGCTGACGCTTTCAGTGACCGTACCGCTCCTGGCGTGGCAGCCTTATATGAATCGTGGCAATTTGTCCGCTGTCGAAGCCGGAACACAGTCACTTGAGATCGGCCAACTGGTGGGGCTGCTGCTGCCCCCGCACAGCGGCTCCCCGGAAACGCTGGCTTATCTTGGGCTATCAGTGCTGTTACTTGCTGGCATTGCGGTTTTTGCAGCACCGCGCCAGCATATTTTCTGGCTGGTGGTGGTGGTGATCGCAGCGTTCTGGTCTCTGGGGACTCATGGTGGGTTATGGCCGCTGCTGGTGAATACTGTTCCCGCCCTGCTATGGTTTCGGGTACCGTCGCGGGCATGGTTTGTGGTGGTTCTGGCTGCCTGTCTGCTGGCGGGGCATGGCCTGCAAACTGTCTTAAGCGCTGTGGAACGTCTGCATGCATCGGGCGAAATTACCCGATTGGCGTTTAAAAGACTGGCAACCGCCGGGGGGATGGGCGCGGCGTTGTTTTGCGGCGGGTTTACACTGGCAGTGTTGGGTGATCTGCCGGGCACAATTGGCGGCGGGGTGATGCTGGTCGGATTTTTGCTCGGATTAGTGCTGCTGCTGGCGCTTTATAACAGGCTGCACCCGGAATGGGTGGCATTGGCTTTGCTGCTAGTAACGTTTATTGACCTGGGATGGACGGGACGCAACTGGCTGGAATGGCGTGGGGCTGACCAATGGCTGACTCATCAGGAAGGTTTGGTGAACTGGTTTGCGGAGCATGAAACGGGCAGAGTTTATTCGCCGAATTACGCTCTGGAACAGCAGGTGGCGGCGGCACACGGCCTGCGGTTGTTTTATGGGGTAGACCCGTTTCAACTTTCAGGAGTAGTC
>JBGSXK010000653.1:0-3557 GCA_041751455.1 Anaerolineae bacterium | reverse complement strand
GGCAGGCGGAGCAGCGGAAAACATGCGCAAGTTAATAAGCTGGGTATTAGGGTTTGTCATTGGTGCGAGTATCGGTGCGACACTGGTGCTGTTGTTCGCACCGGTCACAGGGGATGAAGTCATCGGGCGTTTTAAACGCGGCTGGCAGGACACACTGGAAGAAGCGCGTCGTGCCAACCTGGAACGCCGAATGGAGCTGGAAGCCGAACTGGCAAAAATGAAACTGCCGGAGCACGGATAAGAACGCTCGGAGCCTGTCTCTGAGCTTAATCGACCACGAAGACCAGTGCACCTGCCTGAATGCTCCCCGGTTGGCGCACTGTGCCATAAAATCCCCGTATGCCATTATCAAGAAATTGCAGCGTGGCCTTAATCTCCTCTGGCGGTGCTTGCGGGTTTTGCAGCGTGAAGTGGCTGAACGGCGCGCAGGGTGGGGCGGCCAGCAGCTCATCAAGGTAAATCACCTCTCCACTGGCCGGGTTCTGGAAGGCCAGCCTGCGCCCCAGGTCGCGCTCTACAAAACGCCCTGCCGCCTCAACCAGGATATTTTCCCCGGCGATACCTTCAATCATATGCGCGCCGAAGCGCTCCTGCATCAATTGGTAATGCCCGCTAAAACTCACCGAGATCGGGTTCATACCACGGTTACGGGTGCGCGGGTGCCCGGCATGATGTGCGTCAATCCACTGTGTGCCATCGTCCAGCAAACCGACTGCGCCTTCGGGAGAAAGCAGCAGGCTGTCTACCTTCTGCAGCCCCGCAGGGTTATAGAAGCCTTCGGCCTTTAGCGGGCCAGATTGAATTTGAAGTTGTTTGATAACACCGATCTGTCGCATAACACCTCTTTTCAGGATGATACGCCCACCCATAGCTGCGCCAGCAGCGGGATGAGCAGCAAAGCAGGGAGCCACAATAACGCCAGCCAGGGCATGCGCCGGGGATAAATCTCACCCACGAACAGCAGGCCCCCTACGATCAGCGGCAGCCCGACCCGATAAGCCGCCACCGGGTCTTCCCAGCTCACACCGGGCATATACAGGATAAAGCCTGCCCCGGCCAGCGCCAATGCTGCGCCTAATGTCAGACGATGATAACGCCAGCTCTGTTGCAGCGCCAGCAGGATCATCACTACCGCGGGTATCCCCAGCCACAGTGCCAGGAACAAAAGCTCAACCGGGCTGTGCGCGCGAAACATACCCTCAAGCGGGATGAGCGGGAAGCGGGCAGCAGGGTAACGAGTGGGCAGTGTGCCGAACCACAGGCGCAGGATGCCCCACCATGCCAGCAGCATGAGCAGAGGCGCGCCCACAATGAGCAGTGCCCAGCCGCGCCGCCCATTCACAAACGCATGGAGGGCCAACCCACCTGCAATCACCAACCCCAGTTCTTTGGTCAGGGTAGACAGCATCAGCAGAAAAATCGTCCAGCGGAAACGCTCCTGCTGATAGGCAATCACCGCGCCTAATGCCAGCGCGAAGCACAATGGCTCATTCAGGTCGAGCCGCAGGGCAAAAAGATTGCCAATCCACAGGCCATAAACCAGTCCGCCATAAGCCGGCGCGCGCCACGAAACCAGCACGTAGGTCAGCAAGCCCGTGGCGACACTGTGCGCTACCAGGTTGACCAGCAGCAGTGTCCAGGGCACGACATCAGGCTGACCCAGCGCCAGCACCCTGCTTAGCAGCGGGTAGAGAATGCGTTGGTAACGCAGCGCAGGCCCATCGATATAGGGTACGGCGGCGGCACCATCACGAGCGATAAAATAAGAAAACTGGCCGTCATAACCCACCGTCCCCTGCGGGTCACCCTCAGAAAAGCGGGTGCCGAGGTGAGCGAAGGTCAGCGCGCCCGATTGTGGAAAGTTGAGCAGCACCACCAGACACAGCGCCCCGGTCAGCACCAGCGTCAGCAGGCCGATTTGCAGTGCGCGCCGCCGCGCGAGCATGTCACCCTGTTGCGCAGCAGATAAATTGGAAGCAGCCACCGGAATAGGAGTCATCATGATGATTCATTGTGCGTGGATAGATGTGACTCATTGTACACTGTCTGGGCATTTGCCTGCGTAGAGATCATGCGCAGCAGGGCACAGCAAACGCTGTGCCCTCTGTTTTGCGGGATTTAATCATCTATCTCCAGTGTCAGCTCAACGACCCCCAGGTTGCTGATGTCGATCAGAAAGCCGCCAGGGAATACCTGAATGATATACAATCCATCTTCGCGCAGGCGCAGGTCACTTACCCCATCGGCGGCATCTTCCACTGCGATTACCCGCCCGTCAGGGTCGAAGACAGCGATGCGCGCGCTGACATTCTCCGGCGATTCCCCCCGAATCGATACCCTCTGATTACGTTCTGCCTCAAAAGCCACGAAGTTGCTCACAGTTTCAATGACCAGCGGCACTTCCAGGGTTTCGCCGCTTTCGATCAGAAGCGGCTCATACCGCTGCAAGCTCAGCGTGTATTCGTCCGCAGGGTCGAAGCGGTTGTTATAAACCAGGATATACAGCAGGTCATCCTCGAACAGATAGAAGGGGCTGACATAATCATCGGTGCTGGCAACCGGGTTATTGCCGCTGCGGTTGCTGAATTCAGGATCGCTCAGCGAACTCACTTCGACATCGGAATTGCGGGATTGCAGGATAATCTGGGGAATATCGCCCTGGACAACTTCAAAGACGTAAAGGTTGTATGGGCTTTCCTCGGTCAGCTCGCCTTCCACAGCATCGCCATATTCCAGCAGTTGGTAATCGGCAGATTCAACGGTAAGCACGAATTCAGCTTCTCGGTCGGCCTCACCCAGGTTGTAATAGCTGGAGGTGGTCACAGCGATGAAGTATTCACCGTCTTCAGGCACCAGGAAGAGGAAGATACGTGCCTGCACATCGAAAAGCGTATCCCGATTGCTCACGGCCAGGATATCGCCCAGATCATTGGCAACCACCAGATATAATGTGGTGAAATCCTCCTGCTCCACATACAGGGTCAGGGCATCGCCTTCTTCGGCCTCCACCATATAGGTCAGCATCACTGTATCATCGTCCAGGCGGCCTTCCACGCTGTCGCCGACCTCAAGCGGTTCGCCTTCGTTGGGCACTTCGAAGCCCCTGAATTGGGCGTGGGCGGGCAGTATGCTGCACAACAGTATAAGTGTCAGACTCAACACCAGTGGAAGATGGTATCGGGGGGTGCGGTCTACTGTATTAACCATAAGGTATTCTCCCTGTATAAATTTGAGTCGAAAAGTTGCAGGCGGTTTTCCCTGACTCGCATTATAGGGGAGTGCAGCATAATCACGGCTTACAGAGCATTACAAAATTTATTAAAAATTTGTTATCTTTATATAGATTTCTTCTATTAGGGTGTGTCCTGTTCAGTGGGCGGGTTAACAGGGGTCATCTCGGCGGTTTTACGGCGTTCTTCGGCAAAGGCGGTAAAGCGCATGAAGGCCCGTTCCTGTGGGGTCATATCCACCGGGTACTCACTCTCGTCGTAGGCTTCCATGATACGGTAGCCTTCTTTGATGTACCCGCGAATGGTGTGCAGGCTGATCCCCATTTC
>JBGSXK010000652.1:0-4102 GCA_041751455.1 Anaerolineae bacterium | reverse complement strand
GGATTGGCCGCCTCATACTGCTCGACCAGTTGCCCCTCAATCAGGCTTTTAAGAAAGGCGGGCACAGCGACTTTGAGTGTAATTTCATTTTGCGCCTGTAGGGGCAGGGTGAGCAGAAGCAGAGATAATGCGAGGATCATTAAAATCAGGCGGTGTGATTTCATAAAGTCTCCCTGGTCCAGAATCTGTTTTCCACTTATTTATAACCATTTTTACGGAAATTGTGGCTGAGAGTTGCGGAGTATAGGCTATAATCCCGATGACCTGCCTATGGAAGCGAGGCTCCTTCGTGCCAAAATCGACTGTGGACGAGATTCGTCAACGCTTTGACCAGAGCGTAGAGCGGTTTTCCAACCTTGAAACCGGGAATACAGCGCAGGTGGATTCCCGGCTCAGCCTGGAACTTATTGCACGGGCAGCGGCGGCGACTAACCCTGACGCGAAAGCTGTGTTGGACGTGGGCTGTGGCGCAGGCAACTATACGGTCAAATTGCTGGAGTATCTGCCGGGGCTGGCGGTCACACTCAATGACCTGAGTATGCCGATGTTGCAACAGGCGCAGGCACGTATTACCCCATTAGCTGGTGGCCTCATCATGCTGATGCAGGGCGATATTCGGGAAATGGACATTGGCGCAGCAGCTTATGACATCATTCTGGCGGCGGCGGTGCTGCATCACCTGCGCACTGATGCCGAATGGGAAGCCGTCTTTAGCAAACTGTACCAGGCCCTGCGTCCAAGTGGTACGCTGTGGATTTATGATCTGATCCAGCAAACCATGCCAGAAACGGAAAGTACAATGCAGCAGCAGTATGCGGCCTATCTGGTCAACTTACATGACGAAGCGTACCGCGATCAGGTGCTGGGGTGGATCGAACAGGAAGACACTCCGCGCCCGCTGGGGTTCCAGCTCGATCTGCTGCGCAAAGTGGGATTTCGAGAGACGGATATTTTACATAAACATAGCTGCTTTGCGGCTTTCGGGGCGCGTAAATAGCTCTTTTGTTTTTTAAGTATGCACATGCTAGGGGAATAGAAATGCAATATCGTGAATTAGGGCGCACAGGCTGGCAGGTTTCCGAAGTAAGTTTTGGCGCGTGGGCACTGGGTGGGAGCTGGGGAGAAGTGGATGATGCCGAGTCGCTGGCGGCGCTGCACAAGGCGATTGATCTCGGCGTGAATTTTATTGACACTGCTGATGTATATGGCGACGGGCGCAGTGAACGCCTGATCGGCACCCTGTTGAAAGAGCGCAGCGAAACCATCTATGTGGCGACTAAGGCTGGCCGACGTTTGAACCCGCACAGAGCAGAGGGTTACAACAGGGAGAATCTGACGGCATTTGTGGAGCGCAGCCTGCAAAACCTGGGCGTGGAAGCGCTGGATATTGTGCAGCTTCACTGTCCGCCTACCGAGGTTTATTATCGCCCGGAGGTGTTCGGTGTGCTGGATGATCTGGTCCAGGCGGGCAAGCTCAAACATTATGGAGTGAGCGTGGAGAAGGTCGAAGAAGCGCTGAAAGCGATTGAGTACCCGAATGTAAAGACTGTACAGATCATCTTTAATATGTTCCGGCATCGACCAGCAGAACTGTTTTTCGGTGAAGCCCAGCGGCGCGGCATAGGTATCCTTGCGCGGGTGCCGCTGGCGAGTGGATTGCTGACGGGGAAGATGACCTCATCCTCACAGTTTGCCGAAGACGATCATCGTAATTTTAACCGTTACGGGCAGTCCTTTGACCAGGGTGAGACTTTTTCTGGTGTGGATTACGAGGTAGCGCTGCAAGCGGTGGAGGAGGTTCGCCCACTGGTGCCGGAGGGAGCGACGATGGCGCAACTGGCCTTGCGCTGGATTTTGATGTTTGAGGCGGTGACGTGTGTGATCCCCGGCGCGAAGCGGCCCGATCAGGCAGCAGATAACGTGGGTGCTGCGGATCTGCCCGCATTAAGTGAGGACGCGATGGCCAGGGTGCGTGCAATTTATGACCAGTATATCCGGGCACAGGTGCATTATCGCTGGTAGGAGGCTGAAGCCTTTCAGGGTAAGAATTAAGAGCCGTTGTGGTTTTTCAGCGGCTTTTTATGCTGAATTTACAGAGGTGCTGTAGGCTGGGTGTTTCGGATTGACGAGGGGCTATGACCGAGACACGGATATTGATTGTAGCGGATAATCTGCTGGCGCGGGCAGGGCTGGCTGCACTGCTGGCCGAGCGCTCTAACTGTGAAGTGGTGGGGCAGGTGGCTGGTGGCGAAACACTGGCCGATGATATTGATGTGTATCGCGCGGAGGCACTGGTCTGGGATTTTGGCTGGCAGCCGCAGGTCGCACTCGAACGCCTCTCTCAACTGGTGGATGAACTGGGTGAAAGCGGGGTGCTGCCAGTGGCTGTGCTGCTGCCAGATGAGGGTTATGCGGCAGGGGCGGCGGCGCTGCTGCGCACGATGCGGGCGGGGGGTATCTTCCTGCGCGATGGCAATACGACGCAGCTCATGGCGGCTTTGCCGCTGGTAGCGCAGGGCGTGATAGTGATTGATCCGGCTTTAGCAGATGTGATCCTGCCGGATGGCGAAGCACCGCCGGAGGCGCCCGGTGAAACACTGACACCGCGTGAATTGGAAGTCCTGCAACTGCTTGCTGAGGGGCTGCCGAACAAAATTATTGCCCGGCGTATGGGCATCAGCGATCATACCGTCAAATTTCATGTGAATGCCATCATGGGTAAGCTGGATGCGCAAAGCCGTACAGGCGCGGTAGTCACGGCGACACGGTTAGGCCTGATTATGCTGTAGAGCTTAATCGGCAGGGGTGATTTCGCGGGTCACATGCGCTGTGGTAGTGCCGGAGGTTTCTTCATAATGACCAACAAGCACTATCCCGAATAACAGGAACACCACAGTCAACAATGTAATAATTGCCAGCAGCAGCGGGAGATAACTGTATACGTGGGGGCTATTCTGCTGCACCGGATGTGGGGGGTCACTGCGACGATAGGCCCGTGGTTTGTGTGAGTCCGTCATCATTTCGCTCGTTATACGCAGATATATCGCTTATTTTAGGGGAATGTCTGCTGGGATGGTGGACGTTTCCCCTACGTTTTCCCGACGTTAGATTGTGGTTAGAACAGTGCCTCAGTGTTAGACTTGATGTCATTTATAGCCACCGAAGCGGACGTATTTTCAGCGGCGTTCGCTTCACCGACAGTCAGGACACCCATAATGCCTCGTGCTTTTTTGATTGATACCGACACCGCTTCAGATGATGCCGTCGCGCTGATTATGGCGCTGCGCGCGCCGGATGTGGATGTGAAAGCGATTACGGTAGTTTCGGGTAATGTGAATGTGGAGCAGGCGGTGCGCAACGCCCTCTACACTGTAGAGTTGTGTGGGAAGGATATACCTGTGTATCGTGGGGCGGCGCGTCCGCTGTTGCGAGAGCCGGAACGAGCCGAATGGTTTCATGGCGAGGACGGCCTAGGGGATCAGAACTATCCCGCACCAGAAGGTCAGGCTGCAGAAGCTCATGCAGTGGATGCCATTATTGCGACGGTAAAGGCCAATCCCGGGCTGGTGCTGGTGACGCTGGGGCCGCTGACCAATATCGCGCTGGCTGTAACACGCGCGCCGGAAATTGTGCCGCTGGTGAGTCGCTGCGTGGTCATGGGCGGGGCGGCCTGTACTGTCGGCAATGTAACCCCGGCGGCGGAGTTCAATGTGTGGCATGATCCCGAAGCCGCTCGGATGGTGTTTCTCTCTGGCTTGCCTGTTGAAATGGTAGGTTGGGAGTTATGCCGCTTTGAGGCGATCATCAACCCTGCCGATATAACTTATATTCGCAGTTTGAATACGGTATTGGGGGATTTTACGGTGGATTGTAATGCTACCGCGATTGAGGCGATTCGGCAGCAGTCCGGCGAGACAGGTATGTCGCTGCCCGACCCGGTGGCAATGGCGATTGCACTTGACCCGGCAGTGTGTACTCGCATGAGCAGGCATTTTGTAGATGTCGAAACCCAGAGTGAACTTACACGCGGCATGACCGTGGTCGATCAACTGGGTGTGGCTGATGACAGACGCAATGGCCTGTTCTGGAAGCCAGTGGTTGA
>JBGSXK010000651.1:0-3032 GCA_041751455.1 Anaerolineae bacterium | reverse complement strand
CAAGAGGCGCGGGAGAGAAATTTTTCTCTCCCGCGCCTCTGCGAACACATGGGATTGGGAGTAATCTGTTAGTCGTGTTTCAGCTTATCATCTTCCGTGATTTCGCGGACGATTTCAATTTTCACACGCGCCACCAATGCTGCAAAAGCCCCGATTGCTGCCAGCCAGGGTGCAGCCAGCGCAATTGCGCCGCCAGCTACCGCGCCAATAGTCAGTGGGATCTCCAGCAGTACATCATCCTCAGTATTGCGGATAATCAGACGGCGCACATTGCCCTCTGCTACCAGCCGCTTCACTTCCTCGACTGCACGATTACCCGCCACTTCGATTTCCTCAGTGAAGGCTTTCTTACGCGGTGCTTCGTTCACGGGCACATCGGTGTCATATTGATTCTGGTCAGACATGATTTTGGCTCCTTGTTTCTGATGAATTTTTCTCTGTATTCACTCTTCTATACGTTAGGATACTTGAAAGGTTGCAAACAGGGTCGTCTGTCCTATTTTTCCCATACTTTTCTTATACGCTGGATGCGTTTAATCACAATGACGGTTATAATTAGGTTAATATTTATCCGGCAAATGCCCGGAGAACACGTCCTCATTGAGCGAGCTTTTAGGGAGCAGCACTCATGCGCAAAGCCATTGTGGTTTTTATCTTACTGCTGCTGGTCGGGTCGCTGGTGTTCAGTGTGCAGGCAGAGTTTGGCACGAACTGGACCGCGACGGTATACAACAACCGTCAGTTTGAAAATCAGGTCGGGGCACCTATTAGCAATATCAATGGTGTGAATTTCAACTGGACGAATAAACCTGTGATTAACGGGCAGATTGTGGATGTTGAAAATGAGGATCGCTTCTCGGTACGCTTCACCTCCACTCAGACGTTTATCGAGGGCAATTATCGTTTTGATGTGACCTGGGACGATCAGGTGCGGGTGATTATTGATGGGCAAACTGCCTTTGAAGATTTCAGCCTTGAAGGTATTTATCCCAAGCAGCGCACCTTCGACCGTCAGATGAGTGGTGGCCCACATACTCTGGTGGTCGAACTGGTGGAGCGTGGCGGGGTGGCCGTGATTCAGTTCCAGTGGAATCTGGTGGGTGGGAATATCACGCCCGGCCCTGGTACAGTGTTCCCCACTCTTGTGCCTGCCGCCACACCTGTCCCGCCGCTGACCGCCAGCCTGATTCAGGTGCGCGGGCTGGCCGTGCGTACCGGACCTTATCTCGGTGCCACAATGATTACGACCGCCATTACAGGGCAGCAGTACCCCGTACTTGCGCGTGCCTTCAGCGAGGAAGGTGTGACATGGTACAAAATCACCGCGGGGGATAAAACAGGCTGGTCATCCGGGCGCTTCCTGACCTTTACCGCGCCAGTGGATGGGGTGCCTGTCGAGGGCAGCGTGTTCGATACCATCGATAACGCACCGGAAATGGGTGTGATTGCCGTGCCGCGTTCTATTATGAACCTGCGTGCCCGTCCCAGTACCCGCACCCCCATTCTTAACACTGTACCCTGGGGCGCAGAAATGCCGCTGCTGGGACGTACCGTGCAGGCCGGGCTTAATCGCTGGTACCAGGTACGCTATAACGGGCAGGTCGGCTGGATCATTGCGCCGTATGTTTCGGTGCGTGGCGACATCCGCCAGGTGCCCATCCACTAACGCTGAGTCTTCGCAGGGGCGGCGCAAAAGGTCGCCCCTGCATCAAAACTACCCGTGTGCGTTCACATGGGTCGGTTTAATTCTGAAGATCAGGCGCTGCTCCACCCCGCGTAACTGCGGCATATTCCTGTAATAATCCTCATCACCACGATACGCCAGGCTGAGGCTGTTGATATGCTCTAACGCGCCTTCCTCCGTAATCTCATCCACTACTCCGCGCACCTCAATATAACGATATGGATTGGTCGGGTCTACAGCCAGTACAGTGACTTTTGGGTTGGCGTGAATATTTTTGTCTTTTTGCCTGCCCCGCGCGGTGTTGAGCACGATGTGCTCACCATCGTAGCTGCTCCAATGTACGGTAGCCTGGGGTTGACCATCGGGCATCATCGTCACCAGTGTGACAAAGTTGGGCGCGTTAAGAAGTCCGCTGTAGGATTCGGGGATAATGACTGCCATGTTATTCCTCGATAAATTTGGGTAAATAGAAGCTCATAAAGTATAACGTGTCCTGCGCCGTAATGCCTGCTGTTTGCATCTCCGGCTGCGCCAGAATGACATCGTACTGACCGAGTGCGATCGCTTTGTCGTGATAAATCGCCTGCCCACTGCCATCGGTGATATAGAGGAACAGGTCTTCGCCGGGGCGCGGTGGTTCGATATGGGTGGTGCCCCCCGCCGGAACAGTAGCCGCCGTCAAACGCCCGGTCATATGCTGATCCATGGGTGAATCATCACCGATCAGACTGTACACTGTGGCCGCACCAACCTGCCGTGCCGGGAGCAGATTTTTACCTGCCTGCTGATAATGTGGCGGTTCCCCACGATGATGCCTGTCTGCAATAAACCAGATTTGAATCACACGTACCGGATCGTCAGTTAAATTGAGTTCCTGGTGTTCGATGTAATCACCAGAAAACATGCGCTGTAATTCGCCGGGGCCAATATCGCCGTTGCCGCCAGTAGTGTCTTCATGATGAAGGGTACCTTCCAGCACCCAGGTATAAATTTCCAGCCCCCGGTGTGGGTGCCACGTAAAGCCGCTGTGCGGTGCGATGCGTGTCATATGTGCGGTCAGCATTCCGCTTAGCCGTTGCAGCGGACTCCAGCCACCTACCGCAAAATGTGAATGCAGCCAGTCAATCGGGTGTAACCAGGGGAAAACTTCTGCCGGGAAGTGCTGGAAGCTGGCCGGCTGCACAAAGCCCGCTTCAATTAATGTTTCCTGTAAGGGGAAGGTAGACATAGAGTCTGGTCCTGTAAATAGGTGTAGGGGCGCAAATGCTGCACCCCTACACGGATATGGCGATGTATCAATGATACCGCGAATTTAGGCGGGTTGGGCTTCGGTCACAAGAACAGCTTC
>JBGSXK010000650.1:0-7627 GCA_041751455.1 Anaerolineae bacterium | reverse complement strand
CAGGGTAAATTCTCAATACGAGAATTTGAACATGGTAATGGAAAAAGTTTAAAAACGCGCTGGCATTGGCCGGCGCGTTTGATTTTAAAGGTCGAGCTGCCGGGGGATATGCGCGGTTAACTGCGCATGCTGTTGGGGGGTCATATCCATCTGCTGCGCATACCAGCGGCGGGCTTTTTCCGGGTGCAGTTCACTATAGCAGGCGATGAGCGTATCCACGACAATGCCATCCACATCACGCAGGGTGTAGATTTTGCTGGGGGCTTCCGGATCACGCGTGAGCATCTTGACCATTTCATCAATGGTGGTTTCGACAGCGAGTTCGCGCAGATAATTGCTGATGGCCTCGTCGTCATCGTCGTCGGCCATAAATTCCACGACCTGATCGACTGCCTGCTGGATCGCCGGAAGGATGTGCTTCAAAATCTCGTTCTGGGCTTTAAGTGTGAGCAGCAGCCGTTTACTGGAAGGATCAGGCGCTTCTAACATCGTAGGGAACTCCAATAGAATCAAGGTGCTATTCAGCGATAGTATTAATTTATAGAGATTTCCTTGATTCAAGCTATATTTTACATGAACATTCAATGAAACTGGCCTCGCGTTTTGCAGCAGCGTGGCCATCAGTCAGACCTGAAGGCTGTATAACACAGCAACTTTATCCTTACAGGGTCTATTATATAACATTTTTGTTTCAGCACCATAAAATTATGTAAATTTAATCAGGAAATCGAGATTACAGGAAAAAGTCGCGCAGGGCATCGCGTACATCATCTACCACTGCTTCCCAGGGTGTATCCGCTTCACGGGTGACAAACAGGCTGTGGGGGGTAATACGCAGCACAGCGATGCCAGCCACGCCGTTAAACAACATCTGGGCGACGGGTGAACCCTCATCGCCCTCGTCATAGCTGTGGTAAATTTCCTCCCCTGTGGTCAGCGTCTGGTTAGTGACGATTTCCAGAATCTCAGGGCTGGCAGTGGGGCGGGTTTCAACGGTGACGTACTCAGACATGCTCAAGAGTTTTGACTGCATCGCCGACATGAATCGCGCCGCTGTGGACTACACGGGCAATCACACCCAGTCGTCCGGCGGCCTCGGTACGCTGCTTACCCTGAAGCGCTTCAAAACGGTCACAACCGTGACGGTTTTCCACCACTTCAATCACCGCTTCAGCGCCGAACTGTACCCGGCTACCGGGTTGCAGCGTGTTGATATTCAGTCCCTTAACGATAATCTGTTCGCCCATCTGGCCGGGCTGCACATGGAAGCCCTCGCCTTCCAGCTCCTGCAATGTTTCGTAGGACATAATATTGAGCTGGCGTTTGGGATGGCCACCTTTGCGATCCCCCTCGATCCCGTATCCCTCCCGCAGTTGTGCGCTTTCCAGCGGCACACGTGTATATTGTTCAGCAGGTTTGTCAGGGAGTGCAGACGGCTTATAAACGATGCTATGAATCTCGCTCATGTGATTTTCCTGATAATATCCCATTGGCTGCACGTTTATTATAACAGACGCGCAAAGCCGAATGATCTTACAACCAGTCCAATTTTGTACGGCTAATGCCCCACTGCGGGTGCAGCCCGTGGACGGAAGCCCTGGCGCGGCGCGTTACGATTTTTATCACGCTTGGAGCGGAGGCTCTCACGCAGCACCCGCCATGCAATACGTGGATGGAACAAAGAAATCGGTGGACGCGAGAGGTTCATAGCCTGCATGAAGGCCAATGCTGCCGTCTCGTCGTCGGTCAGCGCGCGCAGCACCCAATCCATATATTTTTGTGTCAGGCGATCCAGCAGGCTCGGACTCTGGCCTTCGGTGAGCGGGTAACGCAAGTCCTCACCTGTCGCCATGAGCCAGGCGTTCTTGACGGCTTTTGCCAGCCGTTGATGGGCCGCGCGGCCAAAGCCAGTCAGGTCATCAGTACCGCGCTCCCGTAACAGAGATTGCAGCGCCAGCGCATCCAGTGCCGCCACGGTCATGCCCTGCCCATAAATGGGATTAAAGCCGCAGTAGGCATCGCCGATCACGACCAGACGCTCTGGCATATTCAGGCGTTCATAATGATGCCACAGGTTTTCGGTGCGGCGGTAGCCATAAATCGGAGAAACAGGCTGTGCGTGCTGGACAGCCTCGTAAAGTGCCAGTGAGGGCAGGCTCTTGATAAACTCGGTAAAAGCCGCTTCTTCCGTGGGTGGGTAATCTTTATTGGTGCCTGCCGCAATAACGAGCCAGCGGTTGCCCTCGACATGGAAGATGCCGCCGCCGCGCAGCAGGCCTGTATCGGGCTGAGTGCCAATCGTCATCACTTTCCAATCACACTCAAAACCCGCCGGAATCTCGTACCAGCGTGTGGCATAACCCAGATGCGCGTTCACGATGCTTTCTTCCGGTGCATCATACCCCAGCGCTTGCAGCCATTGGGGCATGTGTGAGCTGCGTCCACTGGCATCCACAATCAGATCAGCATAAAGCGGGCGGCTGTCTGTGCCACGCCGGGTTTCGATCTCGACACCGATAATAGTTGTCCCTGCCGCATCGGTCAGCAGGTGACTGACCTGTTGTCCCTCCAGAATGGTGACATTGCGGTGCCGAAGCAGGCGGCGGCGCACATGCCATTCCAGCGCGACCCGCGAACAGACATTGGTCGTAATGCCCGAATCGAAACGCTTGACCCAGCCACCCGCTGTGCGCATGGCAGTTTCCTTGCCCCACACCATCGACGGCGCGCCCATCTCGGCAAAGTCTGCTTTGAGGCCAGGGAACAGATCTTCCATGATCTGCTGCCCCTGTGCCAGCAGCGCGTGGGCATGGCGTGCCTGTGGTACACCGGGGCGGAACTCTGGTCCCTCTGGCAGCTTATCGCGCTCAATGATGGTGACATGGTCAAAGTGGTCGCGCAGCACACGCGCGGCCAGCAGCCCCGCCATGCTTGCGCCTATGACAACAGCCTGTGTGGACACGAAATCATCCTTATTGTAGAGGGTCGGGCGATCTGACAGGCATAAAATGCCTGTCTCCCTGAAAGGATACACCGCTTTTGGAGCTTAAGGGAATCAGACTTTGGTAGGAATGTCGCCGTGATCAGTTTTCTGGCATCACCGGCCAGTTAAAACGGCATTCTACGAGGGCTTCGCTGTTGCCTACCGTCTCGCACTCTGCCAGCAGTTGGTCGTCATAACGCACCTCGAATGTTGCGATGCGATCCCCACTCTGGGTTTCGCTGCGCCAGTGCAGACGACGCGGCTCTTGCAGCAGTTCCATGCCATGCCGTTTTTCTGTGATCGGGCGGCAGAACTGAGGCACTGTAGGCTGCTGCCCCTGGAGGCTGATCTGGTAGCACTGGCCTGCGGGCAGGATGTCGCGGGTGATACGATCACCAGAAAAATCGTCCACTCCGTCATTTTCACCCCGGATGAACATCAGATTCTGCACTTCCAGCGTGTAACTGCCGCCGTTAATCATGGTAAAAGTGGTGGCGTTATATACCAGGGTAATCGGCGCACCCTGTCCAGGAACACTGCGCACCGGGACAGCCACCTGTGTACTGACATCACGGGTTGGAGAGCGGTTGGTATCGGTGGTGGCGGTGGCGCTGCGGCTGCCCATGCCGTTGATGATAAACACCCCGACCAGGATCAACACGGCCAGGATCAGACTCCCCAGCAGCAGCGGCATTTTACGGCGCGGCTTTGGGGCTGAGGCAGCGGCCATTGCGCTTTTCATGTACTCGCTTACGCCAATCGTCTGTGCCCCGTTATCCTCAGTGGGCAATGGCGCGGGGCGGGACATGGCGCTGGGGCGTGGCTCTGAGGGGGGCGTAATAGGTGTCTTGTTGAGGCTTTCCGCCTTTTCATAGCTCTCTTTGATCGCGCGCACGAATTCGCTGGCGCTCTTATGGCGTTTGTCCGGGTCTTTTTCGAGTGCCTTCAGCAGTTCGCGTTCTACTTTGAGCGGAATAGTGGGATTTTTGCTGCGCGGCGGTGGGGGTGCATCGCTGATCTGGCTGAGCGCGATTTCCATCGGTGACTCGCCGTTGAACGGTGTTTCGCCTGTCAGGATTTCATAGAAAATCACACCCAGGGCGTAAATATCACTCTGTGAATTGGCCTTGTTGGAGGAAACCGCCTGCTCTGGCGCGATGTAGCGTGGTGTGCCAAAGGCAGTGCCCATGGTGGTCTCGGACGAGGTGCGCAGCACCAGGCCGAAATCAGTGAGGATGGCCTTGTCTTTGTCCAGCAGGATATTCGAGGGCTTCACATCACGATGAATGATCCCGGCGGTATGGGCAAAATCCAGCGCAGAGGCCACTTGCTCCATGATGTTGATGGCGCGGTCTACATCCATCAGGGATTTCGATTTGCGCAGTCGTGTCAGCTCACCGGAGAGGTCTTTGCCCTTCACCAGTTTCATCGCCAGGAAGTAACAATCCTCTTCCTCACCAAACTGGTAAATAGTGATAATGTTATCGTGTTCCAGTGCGGCCACTGCACGGGCTTCACGCTGAAAGCGCTTGGTGAGCGTATGGTCATCCTGCGCTTTTTCTTTTTCCAGCACTTTCACGGCGGCCTGACGCTGGAGCTTATAATCCATGGCTTTATAAACACGCGCCATCCCGCCCGAAGCCAGTTTGCTGGTCAGGCGGTAATCACCAAGCTGCCTGCCGATCAGATTATCTTTGAGGCTGGTGCTGTTATCAACTTTCGACCCACTCAATGCTCACACTCACAATACTCTCAATGGGCTGTGCTGGCTGCCAGGGCGGGTCACAAAACCTGTCCCTAAATAAAGTTTTCTGGCAGAAGGGTTACTCCAAATCCGGGATAATGCCCAGTTGGCGCGCCAGATTAATATCAATCGGGCCGTCCGGTCGGCGGTTTTCGCTGGCAATCTCTGCCAGCCGCTCCGGGTTAAAGAGATCATCTGCATTGTCTGCATTGAAATGCTCAAGCTGGTCAAAGATGCTCATATCCAGGTCTTCAATGGGTTCTAACTGAAGCGGTTCTGGTTCTTTGACTTTGATCTCTGGTCGCTCGATAGGCGTAAGTTCGGTCTCTGGCTCTTCTGATAGTACACTTTTGCCCTTACGTTTTCCTTGCCGTGCCTCTTGAGTGGGGGCTATTTTTTGCACAATGAAGGCCGCCGCGCCCAGCAGGGCGATCATATCCTCGGCAGCCCGGCGGCCAAAACGGTTCACCGCCCCGAACTGGCGGTTGCCCGCCTGCCCGTCCATGACAATGCACAGGAAGTGGTGCAGCCCGACCGACAGGACGAACACATCGTATTCTTCGCCATCAAAATACTGAATGGTGGAGGTGCGCCCACCTACCAGCTCGCTCATATCAATTGTGGTGGCGATCATGGGTGTGAGCGCCTGCGCCAGCCGTTCACGGTCAATATAACCTACCGCGCCGCGCTCCAGCAGCACCTCACCCTCACGGCTGGCAAGGATGATCGCCATCGCGCCGACATCGGTCAGCAGCATATCGATAATCGAGCGTGCGGCCTCGGTATCCAGGCGTGGCACCGGCCCCATTTCCAGCAGTGGGCTATGGACCACCCCGGCGGGGGGCCTGAGCGCGGCGAAAATATCCTCGCCGTCCAGCCCAGCAAGCAGCGCACGTCCAAACTGAGGCAAATCTATCGGACGGCGGAAGTAGACAAATGGCGATTCGGACAGTGTTTCTTCATCCAGTGTGGGGTCTTCACCCTCAGCCAGGATAATCACATGGGTTTCAGGGGAATCCCGGCGCACCTGGATGGCAAGCTGGATACCTTTAATATCACTGTAGAGTTCTACCGCCGTCACCACCAGTTTACAGTTGCCGGCTTTTACTTCATCCAGCACAGTCCGCGCGTCGGGAATATCGACTAGCACGATCTGGCGATCCAGCAAATCCAGGGTGGCACGCATAATACGAGCCACAGTGCCTGTGGGATCTACAGTAATAATACGGGGTGAAACAGACATAAGCTTATTCCATCTTTATGAAGCGGGTAAGCAGCTTAGTTACGGTTATTATACTGCAAAAACATTGGGATAAAGCGTAGATAATTGCGGTTTGATTAAGGTTTTCACACCTTTACAAATTGGAATTAACACTTTCAGGCCATGCTCAGATGAATGTAGGCGGTCGGAAAAAAACTCATCATCGCCTGCTCAGACCCCATAAAGGTACGATTCAGCTTCAGCGTATAAAGCGCCTCGCGTGTCTCTGCCGCCCGGTGGAAGCGTGTTTCGTCCATCAGGAAACTGCGAATGTTCGCCAGCAGCTTCAGCAGTCCCCACTGCAACCCGGTTCGCTCACGGCGGCAAGGCTCTGGCGCGATGCCGTAAGGCGCAAGGATGACCTGCTGCGAAGCTCTGGATTGGAGCTTTTCCCATGCCAGTCTCTTTTGCGCAGGCGTGACCGTGCTTTCCATATCCAGCGTATAAGCAATGAGTTCGTCGAGCTGATTATCGCGTAAATCCATGAGCAATCTGTGGCTCTCCGTAAACATTTCCCAGCTTATAGCGTAAGTTTTCGCGGGCGTAATAGAGGCGGCTTTTTATCGTCCCTACGGGGCAGTCCAGGGTTTCGGCAATATCTTCCAGGCTCAGCCCGTTAAGATAATGCAGCACCACCACGACCCGTTGGTTGAAGCTCAGCGCACGAATGGCCTCACGCACCTCCTGCTGCAAGCCCGCGCTTTCCGCCATCTTGTCTGGCGCATAACGCGCGGGACTCATCAGATAGTCTACCACAGCTTCCAGCGAAACGTTGCGCTTTTTATGGCGAGAAATCCAGGTATAGCTTAAATTAACCGTAACACGGTACAACCAGGGGGCAAGGGGCAGGCTGGTATCAATACGATAAGCATAACGGTGCAGACGGAGGAAACAATCCTGGGTGATATCTTCGGCTACTTGGTTATCGTGGGTAATGGCGAGGGCAGTACGGAAGATTTGCGCGTAATAGCGATCAAACAGCTCTCCCAGCGCATCCAGCTGATTGTTGCGCAGGCGATCAATAAGCGCTGCGTCGCTGTTTTCCAAATTGTTGACAATCATTCTAAACTCCGAAATAAAGCGGGGACTTTTGCAATTTAGGTTATTTTATAAAATACTCCCCCAAAAAATAGGGGTGGCATATTGGAAAAATACTAGCACACTTTTGTGATATTTCGCCAATTTTCCTTGTACAAATTGAATTAAAGGTTGGCAGGGACGCACTAAGGGGCCTTACTTTATGCTGCTTTATATCGTTATGGTAATTCTCGGCCTGATTGGGTTGTACTTTGGCGCAGAATGGCTGGTAAAAGGTGCATCGCGCCTGGCGCGTTCATTTGGTGTACCGCCGCTGGTCGTTGGCCTGACTGTAGTGGCTTTCGGCACCTCTGTTCCAGAACTGCTGGTGAGCCTGAACGCCGTTCTAACCCAGGCCAGTGATATTTCAATTGGCAATGTAGTAGGCTCAAATATCGCTAATATCGGGCTGATTCTGGGAGCCGCCGGGTTGATCTTCCCGGTGGCTTTTCATATAAACCTTATCCGGCGTGAGATTCCCATTATGATTTTGGTGTCGTTCCTGATGCTGCTGCTGTCACTGAATGGCACACTGGGGCGGATGGAAGGCGCACTGCTGTTG
>JBGSXK010000649.1:0-11017 GCA_041751455.1 Anaerolineae bacterium | reverse complement strand
CGAGCGTATCCTGGTCGAAGATGTAGGCGCGATCTTCTTCTACCATCGCATTCAGGGACACTTGTTCCAGCCTTACCTCCAGGGCGACTTCCGCAGTCTTAATGCGCAGGGTCTTCCCGGTTGGCAATGGGGGAACGATTGGATGTACAGCTCGCTTTATATCGACAACACCGTCACCGAGTATCCCACCTATCGCAGCGGTGAATAATTCATAACGGGGTTACTGGCGCCCTGTACCAGTAACCTTTAACAATTAACATGAGGGGCAAAAGCTGCCCCTCATGTTCCCTGTAAATTTTGGAGTAATTATGACCGGTTATATCATCCGGCGTTTACTTTCCCTGCTGTTTGTACTTTGGGCAGTGGCAACCATCGTCTTTTTTCTGATGGATGCAGTGCCCGGTGGCCCTTTCAGCCTGGGTGAACGCGGCTTTTCTGAGGAAGCTTATCAGAATATCCTTGCCAAATACGGTTTAGATAAACCCCTGACCGAGCGTTATGTCAATTATCTCAAGGACGCGGTGCGGCTGGATTTTGGTTATTCATTTGCTGTTGCGGGGAACCCACCTGTGAGCCGGGTTATTGCCCAGGTGTGGCCGGTCACACTGCATGTGGGAGCCTATACAATTCTGGTGGCTTTTACGCTGGGGATTATAATGGGCATTACTGCGGCCTATTATCGCAATAGCTGGATTGACAATGGTGTAACTTTCCTGGCAACCTTAGGAATTACTATCCCAAGCTTTGTCATTGCCACATGGTTTCTCATCATCTTTGGTTTTCAGATCGGATGGAGTAAGCCAAGCGACTGGATCATTGGCCCTATTGTACCCGGCGGAAACGCTATCCTCTCCTGGGATTATTTTCTTCCTGTCATCACCTATGCTCTCGCACCGCTGGCGATTGTCGCTCGTTATACCCGCTCCAGCGTCAGTGATGCGATGAGTGCCGAGTATATTCGCACTGCCCGCTCCAAAGGGCTTTCCGAACGCCGTATTATGATCCGGCATGTGATGCGCAACGCCCTTATCCCCATGGTAACTGTGCTGCTGCCCATCATCCCCGACCTGCTCACTGGGTCGCTGTTTATCGAGGCTGTGTATGGGATTCCGGGACTTGGTAAATTTTTCGTCACGAGTATTTTCGCCCGCGATTACCCTATGGTCATGGCGTTGGTGCTGTTGATCGCGTTTTTCTGGGGGTTAATTTACCTGCTTACCGACATCCTCTACACGCTGATCGATCCCCGCATTCGCGTCTCAAGCAGTGGGACTTAGAGGGTGCCCCATATGACAACAGATCGCAGCAAATCACTCGAAGTTACAAACATTGCAACCGGCAGTCCAGTCTCATTAGCGGCCGCCGATCCACAGATTGTCCGCCGCTCGTTGTGGTGGGATGCGCTCCGTCGCTATCGCCGTAACCGTCTGGCAATGTTGGGCCTGTTCATTATTCTTTTCCTGCTGTTCCTGGCAATTTTTGCCGATATCCTGACAGTTTACCCTTATGAGCGGGTATTTTTCACCATTCGGCATCCAACAATGCCCTTCACCAACCCCGATCACCCCCTGGGCACTGACAGCGCCGGCCGAGATTATATGACCCGTTTGATTTATGGCGCGCGAACCTCGCTGCTGATCGGCCTCATCGCACCAGTGATTGCATTTTCTATCGGGGTGCCGCTGGGCGCGGTAGCGGGCTATAAAGGCGGCAAGTGGGACCTTGTCATCCAGCGTATGATTGAAATTGGAACGGGTATTCCTGGCCTAATTTTCGCGCTACTGCTGCTCAGCATCGCTGGAACAGGCATCACCAATGTGATTATTGTGCTGTCCATCACGTCGTGGATTGGCGCGGCGCGTATCGCGCGTGGGCAGTTTCTTGCCAACCGCAACCATGAGTTCGTGACTGCGGCCAAAGCGCTGGGGGCAACAGACCGTCAAATCATTCTTTATCACGTGCTGCCCAATGCCTTCTCCCCGCTCCTGATCGCTTTCTCGCTGGCAATTCCGGGCTTCATTTTCGCAGAAGCCGGTTTGAGTTTCCTCGGCCTGGGCATTACTGAACCGACACCAAGCTGGGGCAAGATGGTCGGCGGCAGTGTGGGTACAACAATTCGTGTCTACTGGCATCTGGCCCTGCTGCCTACAATTATGATCGCCCTTACCATGCTAGGGTTTTCGTTTATTGGGGATGGTTTGCAGGAAGCACTTGATGTCACCCGCTCATAATAATGATCTGTATCTGGAGGTAAAGGCATGTTTTTCCTGAGCAAAAAACCTGTCATGCGTGCTGCATTCTCGATTCTTCTGTTGATTGCCGCGTGCAGCAGCCAGCCCTCCGCTCCTGTTACACCTAGTATTACGCCCACCACATTTCCCACCTATGCCTTCAACCCACCTACCGAAGCGCCACAGGTGGCCACTGCTGCCGCTGTGACTGCTGCTGCCGCTACTCAAATTGCGGCCAGCGGCGAAATTGTCCTTGACCCAGAGCGAGTTGAGCGTGGACTTGGGCGTTACGAGGCGCTAGAATGTGGCGCGTGTCATGGGGCAGATGGTACAGGTGGAGAGGACGGCCCGGCGTTGGTGACTTACAATGCTTCGCAGGACCAATTCATCGACTTTATGCGTACAGGAGGCACACTGGGCGAAAGCCATCGTTACCCAGCAGAGCGCCTCAGCCCCAGTGGTATTGTGAATCTTTATCAGTATATTCTCTCACTTGAGTAAATGAAGAAAACCCCCGTAAAGACAAATATGGAACGTCAGCGCACCCTTGCCCTATTCTTTGGTGTAATGGCGGTGGCTATCATCGGAGGTGTGGCTTTCTGGATGTCATCGTCCGACAGCCCACCTTCCACTACGTCCAATATTGTCTCAACCGCCGATCCTACCATGGTTGCTAACCTGACCGCAATACCACAGACTGCCCCCTTAACAGGTGCAGCCGCCGATGAACTGCGCGCCCTTGGAGCACAGGTGGCGGGCTGTGGCGAGTACAGCGATGCCCGGCGCAGGCAGATGAACCAGCACATTCGCTGGCTGCTGTTCCCAGCAGAAACCCCGCAGCAGGTTATTATGGCAATGGAAGCCACCAACCGCAGCCTGATCTTTGGCATGGCGGATTTCACGGCTAACCAGTGGGTTTTTAATCAGCGCCCACCCCGCTCCTGTTTGCGCGATATTGGGCTAAAGCTGAACGAAATGCTGGTTGCGGCAGGGCAGGAACCACTAACGACGTATGAGCAAGCCTCTCAACCCTGAGACCAGCTTCAGGTCGCTGCTGATGGGTTACGAAGCTGTAATCGGCATGGAACCACTGTGCAACCTCGCCAGCGCACACTGGACGAGGCTTCAGAAGATTCTGAAGAACTTCATCATTGCTACAGTGAGGAAAATTATGAGAGGCAAATCCTTTACCCTGCTGATCTTGTTCTGCGGGATGCTGCTGGCACTGGGGATGCCGCTTGCCGCCCAGGGCAACCAGATTATTCTACAGCTTGCCTTGCCCCAGTTTTTACAGGATGTCATCAGCGATGACCTGCTAACAGAGTTCGAGGCACAAAACCCCGGTGTACAGGTCCGGCTGGTGACTGCCGGAAATTTCCTGAACTCGCCCGCAGCAGGCATCGAGACCTATCTGGAAGGGCTGGCCGAATACGCTGCCAGCGCTGATGTCCTGTATGTTTCGACAGACACTTTATCAATTGAGGGCACTCGCGCTGGCTATCTGCTCGACCTCAGCCCACTGTCCAGCACGGATCACTCGCTCAACAGTGAAGATTTCCTGCCGCAGGCCTGGCAGTCTGTGCAGTGGGATCGCGGGGTATGGGCGCTGCCTGTCGCAGTGGATGTGTATTTGCTTATCTATAACCCTGCGGCCTTTGATCGGGCTGGGCTGGCCTATCCTGATCCCTTGTGGACACTGGCCGACTTTGCCAGTGCCGCCCGCGCACTGACGACGACTGACGTGAATGGGGAGACGCAGGCAGGCTTCTTCGATTTTGGCAGCAGCGAATATCTGTTCCGCAGCCTGCTTGGTGCGGCACTGGTAGACCCTTCGGCTTTCCCCATACAACCGGATTTTTCTAACCCGGCCATCGAAGAACTGCTCACAACCTGGGCAGAACTGCAAGAAGAAGGTGCGGTCAGCGGTCTGGGCGGTGGGGCCAGTATTATAGCCATCGGCGGCAATGCCGAAAGTGGCCCGGCCATGAGCATCCAGCAAAGCTTTGCGTTGGCAAACTTCTCTGGCCCAGGTGGCAGCAACCAGCTTCCTGCGGGTACGCTGCTGCCCGGTGGCACGGCAGGGTTGCAATTCCAGGGCTTTTCGATCAGCGCCGGGACGGAATACCCAGCAGAAGCCTATGCACTGGTGAAGTTCCTCAGCAGCAGTCCCGGCCTGTCAGATCGTCTCTTTGGCGCAGTGCCTGCCCGGCGCAGCCTGGCAAATGTGGAAACCCCTCCAACGCAGGGCGGTGGACGCGGCCCCCGGTTCGCAGCGATTAATATCGCACTCTCGCCCGAAAATCAGGCACTCGTAGATGAAGCCCTCAGCCGGGCACTCGCTTATCCAGAACTCGCCTTTGTGGACTATATGAGCCGCGCCTTTACCCTGATGCAACAGCAAGGGCTGGATGCACGCAGTGCGTTACAGGAAGTGGAGGCAGAAGCACTCAACAACCTGAACATCGCCGCAGCCGCGCGTAACGAAGCACCTGTCGTCGTGGCTACCCCAGTGCCGGATGTAGTGCTGAGGCCGGGCGAGATCATGCTTAAATTCGGCATGACTTCATTTATCACCCCCCTGCCCAATCAGGCAGACTGGGAGCAGTTGATGGCGCAGTTTATCGCCAACGACCCGCAGGTAGGGCAGATTGTGTTCAACACCGCGTTTAATACCAGCCTGAGTGAAATGGCGGAAGATTTTGACTGTTTCTACCTCCCGACCAATGGATTGCGTGGTGGTGATGCTTCCAGCCTCATCAGCCTCGATCCCTTCATGGATGCTGACCCGTTTTTCGACAAAAGTGATGTGATTGGCAGCACCCTGGCACAGCTTCAGATCAATAACCAGACCTGGGCCTACCCAATCAACATCCAACCCGAAGTGCTGCGTTATAACCGTGAACTTTTCGCCCATGCAGGCATCACACCGCCGGATCAAGGCTGGACAAGCGATGCCTTTGCCGACGCGCTGCGTCGTTTGCAGGACTGGACAGACAAACCACCCTTTATCCCGCGCGGCTTCGGGGATGATTACCTGCTTAAGCTTATTGCAGCTTACGGTGGGCTGCCTGTGGATTATCGCACGAACCCACCAACAGTGAATTTTACTGACCCGACCACGGTGGATGCCATCCGGCAGGTACTTGACCTGGCAAAAGAAGGCCTGATCGATTACTCTGCGCTGGCACAGCCAGTGGGTGGCGGGGCACGTATCGCTATGATAGGGGCTGCTGTCGGCCTAGAAGATACGGACGCGATCTATACCCACTCGTTAAACCAGTTCAACATCTTTGCCGGGCCAGGCGGGCAGCGGGGCGCAGATAGTTACCAACTTGCACCTTACCCCACCGGCAGCCAGTACACTCCGATCTCATACGATATTGGCACAGCCTACATCAGCGCCAATGCCCAGAACCCTGAAGCCTGCTATCGCTGGCTGAGCGAAATCGCACGTCATCCCGATCTTTTCTCCGCTATGCCGGCACGTCGTTCGCTCATTAACGATCCCTCGCTGACAGTTACACAGGATGCCAGCCTGATTGCCCTCTACAATCAGATCGATGCGCAGCTTTCACAGAGCAATATCATCAACCTGCCCGCCAGCTTTGGCGGTGGGGCTTCGGCCAATGCTTTCCTGCGTACCTGGCTGGATCGTGCCTTTGATCGCTATGTGCTGGAAGATGCTGAGCTGGAAGCAGAGCTGGCACAGGCTGAGGTGTTTACACGTGAATACCAGGCCTGCGCCGAGGCGCTTCCACCCATTGATACCGCCACCACAATGGAGGAGCGGATTCAATACTTCCAGCAGTACAATCTATGTGCTACTCGTGTGGATGCAAGTATTGATTGATACATCTCTGTTACATAATGAGGCAGATGCTGCTGTCTGCCTCATTGCTTATAACTTTGAACACACCCGCAAAAGGTGGTTATATTGTGCCACGCGACTTCTCTGCCCACAGGTGCGTATAAACATAAGTCACAACGCAGCCTGTGGGTAAGTCACGATTAAATTATGGCAGCAATTGACTTCTTAAAAACATCTCACATATTATTTTTCTATAAACCTTTTTCTTTCCAGTGTGGGCAGGGATATGTTTCAGCCATACCCCTACGTACTATAGCGCTGTAAAATAAACCTTCATTCAGAGTGTAATATCAGAACGTAAACGCTGAAATACGGTGTTGAGCGGGGTATAACAGATATGTTTCGTCTTATAGATACGCTGTTTTTCACATTGGAGCGCATCTGGCAGCACCGCATTCTGGTGTTGTGGACTCTGATTGGCCTCTCCTCCGCCACAATTCTCGCTTTGAGCCTCACACTCTATATCGATGCGGTGAATACCGGTTTGCTGGAGTCGCGGCTGACTAACCCGCCTTATGCCTTCCGCTTCCGTTATCTGGGTGCGTGGGAAGGCAATATCTCGCGCGATGATGTCAGCAGTGCAACGGCGGCCATTCAGGACGGACTACCGGAAACTCTGGGGCTACCCACCCTATACGAAGTACGCTATCTCAGCGGCGGCGCATGGTCAGCACGCATGGAGAATAATCAACCGCTGGGCACATTTACGCTTGCTATCCTGGAAGGTGCTGAATCACAAATCCGCATCAGCGCCG
This sequence comes from Anaerolineae bacterium, assembly GCA_041751455.1. Taxonomy (GTDB): domain Bacteria; phylum Chloroflexota; class Anaerolineae; order Aggregatilineales; family Phototrophicaceae; genus JAIOHN01. The sequence goes on along the minus strand of JBGSXK010000649.1, from coordinate 4,163 downwards.
GAGAATGGCCCGGCGAGGCGCAAACCGAGGGTGCAGTGCCTGTGGTGGTATCCGAAAAGATGCTGTTCAACATGGGCGTACAGGTAGGCGACGTGCTGACCGCGCAGGCCAGCGGGCGCGAACCAGCCAAGCTGGAAATTGTCGCCCTGTGGCAGCCCGTCAACGAAAATGACCCGGCTTGGATATTCCCGCCAAAGTTTTTTGACGAGCGTATCCTCATGCAGCCTGACGATCTGTGGCCGCTGCTGGAAGGCGTTGAAAATCCGATTGATGAGAGCGCCTGGTATCTGATATTCGATGGCAGCGAGGTGCGCACCTCAGACATCAGTACTTTGCTGGCGAACATGGTCGCCGGGGAGCGCACGGTCAACACCGTACTGCCCGGCACACGCATGGATTTATCACCACGCGAAGGCCTGCAGGCCTTCAGCAGCGAGGTGGCCGTGCTGACGCAGCAGCTTGTGATTATGGTACTACCTGTGGGCGGGCTGGTGCTTTATTTTGTGTCACTGGTCGCGGGGTTGCTGGTCAGCCGTCAGCAGCAGGAGGATGTGACCCTGCGCAGCCGGGGCATGAGCCGTTGGGCGATCCTGAGCATCCATGTGCTGATGTGGCTGGTGCTGGCGGGCATCGCCTTCACCGTAGGTATTTTTGCTTCGCCTTACGTGGTCATGCTGGTCGGCCAGACTACCTCCTTCTTACAATTTGACCCGGACTTACCGCCGCTGACGATCGTCTTTACCCTACAGACTATCGCAGCAGGTGCGCTGACAGCGTTGATCGCCACCCTCAGCGGGTTATATCTGGCATGGCGCACGACAGGCAGCACCATTACCAGCTTTAGGCAGGAAACCGCGCGCGCCTCCATGGCATGGTGGCAGCGTATTTACCTGGATGTCATCCTGCTTGTCCCTGCGCTCTATGTGCTGTATACACTCTGGCGGCAGGGTGGCCTGGTGACAGCCGCCGAAGACCCTTTCGCCGACCCGCTTACTTTCCTGGGACCAACGTTGTTCTCACTTTCGCTCACCCTCCTGTTCCTGCGCTTGTGGCCATTTTTCCTGCGTATCGGCGCGGGAGTTATTTCCTACGGGCGTGGTATTGCCCTGTTGATGACCCTGCGCGAGCTGACACGTTCTATCGGGCGTTACCGGGGGACACTCCTCATGATGTGCTTTACCCTCAGCCTGACCGGCTTCACAGCTTCGATGGCAAGCACCATTGATCGCAGCCTGGAAGATGCTGTCAATTATAAAGTTGGCGCGGACTCCGTCATTGTGACTGTGACCGATGCGCAAACCGAGCAGGAAACCCCCAGCGCCGAAGGACAGCAGCCCACCCTGACCGTCACAGGTTTCAACACCCCCCCTATTGTAGACCTGTTAGACCTTGAAGGAGTGCGGGAGGTGACACGTGTAGGGCGCTATCCCGGCAGGCTGGTACTGGCTTCGCAGCGGCTGGATGGCACCATTATGGGTGTTGACAGGGCGGCAATGGCGGCAGTGATTCGCTTCCGCCAGGATTATGCCAGCGAACCCGCCGCCGATATTTTTAACCGACTGGCAGGCCAGCGTAATGGAGTCATCATCAACAGCAAAATACTCAATGACTACAACCTGCTTATCGGTCAGGAAGTGACCATGCAGGTCTCTGCGCTGGGCAACTGGTACGAGGCCAAAGTACCGATCTTGGGCGTGGTCGATTTCTTTCCGACCCTCAATCCTAACAATGGCTTTTTCCTGGTTACCAATATTGATCCGATCTTCGAGATGGTAGGCACAGAATTGCCTTATGATGTCTGGCTGGGGCTGACAGCAGAGGCCGACCCGGAAATCGTGCGCCAGCAGGTCCGCGAGATGGGCTTTCCGGTACTGGATTGGCAGGACCCGCAGCAAGCGCTGGCCGCTGCACAGGCCGCACCCTCGCGTCGGGGGGTGCTAGGCTTCCTCTCTGTTGGGTTTATCGCTGCCATTGTCCTCACACTCATCAGCGCCGTGATCCAGAGTACCGCTTCATTCCGGGCACAGGTTGCCCAACTGGGTTCGCTGCGTGCGATGGGCTTAAGTGGTCTTTCGGTGGGTGTTTACCTGACGTTACTGCAAGGCATGATCGCGGGCAGCGGAATCCTCAGCGGCACAGTAATTGGGGTGAGCACTACGCTGCTTTTCCTGCCCCTGCTCGATTTTAGCGGTGGCTTGCCTCCCTATCTGGTGCGAGTGGCCTGGAACGATATTACCCTGGTCTATACACTGTTCGCGGGGGTGCTGGTGCTGGTCACACTGATGATGACCCTGCTGCTTGGCCGCGAGAGCTTATCGACAGTAGTTAAACTTGGCGACGCATAACACTGGCAACGGAGTTAAACGGGTGACATTCCATTCTTACACCACAGCAGCCACCATGTTTTTCCGGCGGATCACAGTTATTTTGGTGTTTGCGCTGGCGCTTTTATCGGGTGCCTGCACCCCTAACGCGAACAACACCCCCGCCGGGCAGCAGCCCCAAGCCGCCGCCACCTCCACACCCATCCCTACCGCCCCGGCGGTAGCCCGCCCCACCTATCTCGTCCAGCGTGGGGATGTACAGGAAGTCCTGGAATTTACCGGACGCTGGCAACCACGTGACCAACTGCCGCTGACTTTCGAGATTCCCGGTACAATTCGCCAGGTTGCCGTACAACGCGGTGATACCATTAGCGCCGGGCAACTGCTGGCTGACTACCAAATTGACGATCTGGAAAATCAGCTTGCCCAGGCCATGCTCACCCTGGAAACCGCACAGGCCAATCTCGAGGCAGGCGCAGGTGATGAGGTTAATTCAGTCGTAGATGCTGAAATCGCGGTGGCGAATGCTCGCCTGCAACTTGAAAGCACGAAACAGAACAACCCCTGGACGGGTGTTGCCTCAGCGCGTTTGCAAGTGGAAAATGCCGAGCGTGCTGTCGAACGCGCCCAACGTGCCTATGACGATGCGCGCAGCCGTCCAGAGCAGCCCGCCAGCAGTTCCACCAGTGCATTACAAGCACTGGAAGATGCCAGATCACAGCTCAGGAGTGCCGAGATCAGTTATTTTCAGTCGGCACAGAGTTATAACAATTACCAGTTCACTATTGCACAGCAGGAGAATTCTCTGCTTTCGGCAGAGATTCGCTTGCAGGAAGCGCGCACAGGTTCTGGCAACCCCAGCGCACAGCAAAGCCTGCGCTCTGCCCAGCTTAATGTAGACCAGATTCGCGCTGATATTGCCAAAGCCTCGCTCTATGCGCCTATTAACGGCGTGGTGCTGGAAGTGACGATTCGCCCCGGCGATCAGGTGCAGGCCTTTAACACTGTTATCACTATCGGTCAACCAGAGCCGCAGGAAGCCATTGCCAACCTCGCCATTGGCGACGCGCAGCGCCTGAGCGTAGGGCTGGTGGGGGTGTGCCAGATCATCAACCAGCCCGATAGCGCTGTGCAGTGTGTCGTGCGACAAATTCCACTCTCTGCACGTGATGCGGATCAGACTACACGAGTCGCCGCTTCGCTGGAAAATGTACCCCTTAACCAGTTGATTGAGGTGCAGATGCCTCTGCAAGTGCGTGAAAACGTACTCTGGCTGCCGCCCGCCGCGATCCGCACCTTCCAGAATCGCACTTTTGTTGTACTGGAAACGCCGGACGGCCCACGCAGCCTGGACGTGCAGATCGGCCTGCGCACTGACGAGCGTGTCGAAATCATCAGCGGCGTGAACGAAGGCGATGTGGTACAGGGGCCATAAACATGAGCGCGTGGATTATCTGCAAACGTATCGTAAAAGCCTATACCGTCTCCAATCATGAAATTGTCGCCTTACGTGGTATCGATTTTGAGATGGAAAAAGGTGAGATGGTCGCCATCATCGGCCCCAGTGGGGCGGGCAAAAGTTCGCTGCTCAACCTGCTCGGAGGGCTGGATAAACCCACTGCCGGACAGTTAACGATGGATGGCCTCAACCTGCTCGAACTCAAAGGACGCAAGCTCGCCGATTATCGCCTTAAGCATGTGGGCTTCCTCTGGCAGCAGGTTGAACGCAATCTGTTCACACATCGCTCAGCAATACGTAATGTCACCCTGCCCATGATGCTGGCAGGCATCCCTTTCTGGGAACGGTCGCGGCGTGCGAAAGAACTGCTGGAAGCCGCC
>JBGSXK010000648.1:0-6930 GCA_041751455.1 Anaerolineae bacterium | reverse complement strand
CGAGATTTCCATTGTGCTTTCCACTGCCTACAAGTTGACCGTGGATGAGGAAGCTGAAGTGATCGCCCTGGCGGGGGCAGATAAGTTGTTGTATAAACCGCTGCCACGTTTTAACGAATTACAGCGTTTGCTGGAGGACGTGATTGCGCATCGTCGAGCCAGGGTGTCGCAAAACAAAAAATAACCAGGATAGGGTAACTTCATGGAGAATGTTTCACCCGCGCGGGCTTTAGCCCGCCGCTCGCGTCAGTTGCTACAACTGGCTTTCGTGGTGATTGCCGGGGGGGTATTTGTAGGCGTTACGGGGCTGGCGTTGTATGTGGTACCGCTGGCTGTCCCAGGCAACTCTATCTTCCCGTTTTACAGTTTCATGCGCGGCATGATGTTGTATGGCGGGGTAATTGTCGCGCTTATCGGCCTGGGGCTGGCTGTGCGTTCCTATTTTACGCGAGTGGATAATGACCTGGCACAACGGACGGCACTTTACCTGAACCAGCATCTGGATAACCGCTACTGGTTTGTGCGCAACGTGAACAAAAGCGATGTGGGCTATATTGATGCCGTGCTGGTGGGGCCGCCAGGAGTGCTGATTTTCCGCATTGTAGATAATGAAGGCAGCTTTCGTAATGAGCGGGCAGACTGGCTGCAAGAAAACCGCCGTGCGGAGTGGCTACCGGCCCGTATTGACCCGACCCGTGACTGCGTGGTAGATGTAAAGGCCATGCGTGAGCATCTGGCGCGCAACGAACTGGGCAGTCCGCCAGTCTTTGGGGTGGTGGTTTTCACTAAAGACCCTGCACTGGTGCGTATCGCGGTCAAAGACCCGACAGTGCCGGTGTCTCACCTGTCCACACTGATCGACACACTGCGCGATAATTACCTGGCACGCGAAGACCGCATTGACGATAAAACGGTGTTGGATATTGTTGATCTGATCTATGATCGTTGATGTCTATGCCAACTGAACTGCTGCTGATGCCTGCCGGAGCAGGCAAAACGGAGTTCGCGCTGGAACGGCTGCTGGAGACGGTTAGCCGCCAACCGTTTGCTAAGATCTGGGTACTGGTTTCTGGCAGGCGGCAGGAAGATGCCTTTCGCCAGCGCTTGATTGAGCAAGGCGGGCAACAGGTCTATTTCAATATCGAGTTCTTCAGCTTCTACCAGCTTTATCACCGACTGCTGAATATTGCCCGGCAGCCCTCGCGCCGCTTAGATGATGCGGCTCGTTCTGGTTTGCTGCGCGCCATTGTCACCCGCCTCCAGGCCGAAGGCCGCTTTTCTGTCTATAGCCCCATCGCCCATACGCCCGGTTTTATCCGTATTGTGGCGGCGCTTATCTCCGAATTAAAGCAGAACATTATCCCGCCGGAAGATTTCGCTGCCGCAGCGCAGTCTGCCAAAGACAAAGAACTGGCTCTGATCTACAGTCAGTATCAGGCCGCGTTGCAAGCGAAGCATCAGGATCTGGTGGACAGGGAGGGCGAGGGCTGGCTGGCGCTGGCGCTGCTACGTGATGAGGCAGCGCATGAGAATATCGGGCGGGATGTGGATCTGCTGCTGGTTGATGGTTACGATCAGTTCACGCCTTTGCAGGCCGAACTGCTCATGCTGCTGGCAGGTCGGGCACGCCAGAGCCTGATTACGCTGGCCACAGTACCGGGCAGGGAAGCCACGGTGGGGCGGCGTTTCGAGGAGACGCGCAACCAACTCCAGCGAGCTTCCAGGTCACAACCACTAATCTTACGTGAACTTCCTGGCAGGGTGGGATTGCGGCAGCCGGATTTACAGTATCTTTGTGCACAGGTCTTTGTTGATCAGCCGCAGGCACAGTCAGCCGGGGAGGGGATACGACTGATTGAAGCACCGGATGTGCGCCGTGAGATGAGCGCATTGCTGCGACGGGTTAAGCGGCTGCTGCTGGCGGAGGATTGTCAGCCAGATGATATCCTGATCGCTCTGCGCGACTGGCCGCGTTACGCACGTCATGTTGCCACTTATGGCCGGGAATACGGTATACCTCTGGCGCTGCATGGTGGTGAACCGCTGGCACAGAATCCGGCGGTCATCGCGCTGTTGGGCCTGCTCAACCTCCATATTGTCGATTTTCGCCGTCGTGATTTGCTCGATGTGCTGCGCTCGACTTATTTTGAGGTGCCAGGGTTCAGTGCTGCGCAGGTGGATATGTTGGAACAGATCAGTCAAGCATTTGTGATCACTGGCGGTCGCGCGCACTGGTTGGCTGCTGTAAAGCAGGCCAGCCGCGCGCCTGTGATTGAAGATGAAGACGAGCCTATAGGCGCAACCTTGCTTCGCAGTGAGGAAGCGGCAGAATTACACAGTGCGCTGTTGGCATTTTTTGAGGCTGTCACGCCGCCTGTGGAGGCCAGCCTGCGCGATTATGTGCGCTGGTTGGATACGCTCATCGGCGTGGACGAAGAAGCCGACCCGGACGACGACCCCACAGATAATTCCCCAGCTTACCACCTGCATATACCGTATTGTATTCGCCTGTTTGCCGACACCGCCGCACGAGATTTAGTGGCAGTGCACAGCTTTAAACAAGCCATGATGAGTCTCTTATCTGCAGAGGATTTGCTGGTGGCACTGGGCGAAAAGCGCCAGATCAGCCGCCAGATCTTTCTGACAGAACTACAAACAGCCATCGCCAGCCAGGATATGAATCAAGCCCCAGCGCGCGCCGGGCGGGTGTTGGTGACGACGGTGACGGATGCGCGTGGTCTGCCGCACCAGCATGTCTTTATCCCCGGCCTGGCCGAGGGTATTTTTCCCATGCTTGTACCGGAAGACCCGCTGTATCTGGATAGTGAACGGCGGGCACTGAACGAGCGCGGTATTCCACTGGAGATGCAGGCAGAACGTGCCGCGGACGACGGGCTGTTTTACGAGTTGATAAGTCTTGCGCAGAAATCGCTCACGCTCTCGCGGCCTACGGTGCAGGATGGTGCGCCCTGGGTGGCCAGCCATTTGTGGCGCGAGGTCACGCGGGTGTTGAGCAATGTGCCGGAGATTACAGAACGTATTCTGGTGGGTGGGGTGGTCAGGGCGGGAGAGGCTGCTTCATCTGCTGAGGCACTGCTGGCAGTGGCGGAGGCTCTGTGCCAGCCCCAGACAGATGCTGGCTGGCTCTATAACTGGCTGCTGGATACACAGGGGCAAGTGCTGGGGCGGGTGAGCGCGGCGCGGCGTATGGAACTGCGGCGTTTTTCCAGATGGCAGCGTCATGACCGTTACGCCGGACGGCTGAGCCAGCCGGAGCTAATCGCCTATGCAGCGGCGGAACTCGGCCCACAGCGGGTATGGAGCGCCAGCCAGCTTAATGATTATGGGATCTGCGGCTTTCGCTTTTTTGCCAAGCGCTTGCTTAAACTGGACGCGCTGGAAGAACCAGAGGAAGGGCTGGACGCGCGCAAGCTGGGCACTGTTAATCACGAAATTCTGGAGCACGTTTACCGGGAGGTGGCGCGGCGTGGATTGGCGATCACCACAGAAAACCAGGACGAAGCGCTGGCAATCTTAAACTCGCAGGCGCAGAGCGTGCTGGAACAGGCTCCACGGAAATTGGGATTTCGAGATAATGTGTTGTGGCGGCAGGAGCGCGAAAGCCTGCTGCGCCGCCTGCAAACGCTGATAAAATTGGATTTCTCGCCTTTAAGCCCGGTAGCAAAGCTATCCTCCGCGCCGCGCCGGCCTTATCTGTTGGAAGCAGGCTTTGGTGGTGATGACGCGGCGGTGGCAATTCCGATAGAGGTGGATGGTAAAACAGAGTCGCTGCATGTACGTGGCTTCATTGACCGCATGGATGTGACCCCTGAAGGCGTGATCGTCATTGATTATAAAACAGGCAGCACAAAAATTCCTGTAGAGGATATGACTGCCGGACGCAATTTTCAGATGATGGTCTACCTGCGCGCGGCGGAGTATGTACTGGCGGCCCGGGCCGCGCCTGATGCACCGCCTCCTGTAGCAGGTGGCTTCTTCTGGCATATCCGCAACCAGAAAGCCAGTGGTGAAGTGCGCGTCGATGATGAAGAAGGGAAGGCGAAACTGGAGCAGGCCGAGGTGCATATAGGCCGTTATATCGCTGCCGGGCGAAGGGGTGACTTTACGGTACATCCGGCGAAACTGGATAAAGGACTCTGTACGCACTACTGCGAGTATGCGCAGCTTTGCCGTGTAGGCGGCACCAGCCGCTATAAGCCGGATTAACCTCATGCAGCTTACAGGAAGCCAGCACAGAGCAATTTATGAACACGACAAAAACATGGTGGTCGTGGCCGGGGCTGGGTCGGGCAAGACGCGTGTCCTGGTAGAGCGCTACCTGGTCCTGCTGGATACTCACGCTGATTGGCCGCTTAATGCGCTGGTGGCAATTACTTTTACACGCAAAGCGGCGCAGGAAATGCGGGACCGGGTACGGCAGGCGCTAGAAGCGCGCTACCGTGGCGCACCGGATGAAGCATCCCGTCGGCGGTGGTCAGAGCGCCTTGCCAGCATGGACAGCGCCCGTATTGACACGATTCATGGCCTATGCGCCACGCTGCTGCGCGCCAACGCGGCAGAAGCCGGACTTGACCCCGATTTTGGTGTATTGGATGAAATCGAAGCCAAAATTCTACTGGAAGATACTCTGGACAACGTGTTGCAGGCTCTGGCTGAAAGTGATAACCCGGCGCTTGATCTGTTTCGTGAATACGACACCAAAGCCCTGCGTGAATCGCTTTCTGCTTTCGTGGGTGGGGACATCGTGCCGCTGCCTGATGATCTGTTTGCGCTGTGGCTGGCCGACTGGCATGATCATGCTTGCAGGCAATTTGAGCGACTGCGGCAGAACGAAGTGTTTTTAGCGGCAGTGGGCTGGCAGCCGGAAACGGGCTGGCCTGTAGAAGACAGTGGTGATAAGCTGCTGCCGATCTGGCTGGACTGCCGTTTGCAACTGGAATTAGTGCTGCAGGGCAACCCTGATGATTTACAATCATGCCTAAGGGCACTGTCATGGTTAGTGAGCGAGATCAAACTTAATGCAGGCAGCGCGGCCAATTGGGGTGGCAAAGAGGCCCTGGCTGAGGCAAAAGCCCAACTTCGCTCGATCCGCGAAATTTCAAAATTGTGCCACAGTATTATCGGTGAGCCGCCCGGCCTTCTGGACGAACAGGCTGCCCGGCTGCTGCCGTTGTGGCACCGCCTGATAGTGCAGGTTCAGGTTGCTTACCGTCGCGCTAAGCAAGACGGGCGATGGCTGGATTTTGATGATCTGGAACGGCTGACGCATGATCTGCTGCACTCACATAACGCAGTGCGTGCGCGTTACCAGAGTGTCGAATTCAAACATGTCCTGGTGGACGAGTTTCAGGATACCAATCAGGTTCAGTGGGAGATTGTGCGCGCGCTGGCAAACCCGGCGCAACCGGGCTGCCTGTTCGTGGTGGGCGACCAGAAACAGAGTATTTATGCCTTTCGCGGTGCGGATGTCAGCGTGTTTGGTGCGGTGCGGCAGGTCATGATCGAAACATGGGGTCCGGATGCCGAAATTGTACTGGCGCGTTCTTTCCGTACTCATGGCCCGCTGATGGCGTGTTTTAATGCACTGTTTGGTCATATTCTACGGCGCGATCCGCACAACCCGGTCTATGAGTACGAGACTGAGCTGGGTGAACCCATGGACACGCAGCGGGCAGTACCTCCTGCTGATGGACCTACACTGGAAGTGAGGCTGATCGCCCGTTCCAGAGGGAATGACAGGCAGGAGAAAGTCAGCACAGAGAAGGGCCGACAGTGGGAAGCCTACGAGATCGCCAGGTGTATCCATCAGATGGTGACTGACGAAATACTCATTTATGACAAAGAGGCAGAAGAAACACGCCCTGTGACTTATGGTGATGTGACGCTCTTGTTCCAGTCCACTAGGCAGATTACACTTTACGAAGATGTGTTCAAAGCGGCTGGGCTGCCTTATGTGACAATGGCTGGGCGCGGTTATTATGACCGACCGGAAGTGTGGGATTTGCTTAATCTGCTGAGCGCGCTCTATAACCCCGCCGATCATCTGGTGCTGGCAAGCGCTCTGCGTTCTCCGCTGTTTGGCCTCAGCGATGACGCGCTGCTAGCGCTGCGGATGCTGCGTGACGAGGATGGGGAACGCCTGACGCTGTGGGCAGCGCTGGCACAGCCTGAATCTGTGCCGCCGGATGAGCGCGCGCTGGTAAAGTTCTCACGGGAATGCCTGGATGGGCTGCGTGCGCTGGCCGGGCGTGTGACTATCTCAGAACTATTGAGGGCGGCGTTGGAACGTACGGGTTATCTGGCGACGCTGACTGGGCTGCCTGATGGAGCGCGGCGGCGGGGGAATGTCGAAAAGCTGCTGGTAATGGCCGAGGAAAGCGGCAAGGTGACACTAGGCGCGTTCTCGCAGTACCTTAAAGATTTGAGCGCGGACGAAGTGCGAGAGGGTGAAGCGCTGCTGGAAGCGGGCGACGCGGTAACGCTGATGAGTGTTCACGCCAGCAAAGGGCTGGAATTTCCGGTGGTGGTCCTGGTTGACTGCTCCTGGAAGCGTCTGGAACGCAGTGGCAAGATGCTTATGCGTGACAGGCACGGCCTGCTGGCCTGCAAAGTATATGACCCTGATGCACAAACCTTCAAAGCGACTTACAGCTATCGCGTGATGGAGGAATTGCACAGCCTGCGCGAAACCGCCCAGCGTAAGCGCCTGCTCTATGTGGCGGCCACTCGTGCGCAGGATTACCTGCTGATCAGTGGGCAGGTTGAGCAGACAGAAACGGATAGCTGGAAAATCGAGGGCTGGCTGGACTGGTTATGTGAGGCGCTTGATTTACGGGCACACCTCGACAGTGAGGGTGAAACGCTGCTCGATTATCCCTGGGGACAGCTCCGGCTGGCTGTCGCGCGGCA